>JAWKSM010000009.1:0-1724 GCA_041389065.1 Minisyncoccota bacterium | reverse complement strand
CTAAATGACCCCTCGGGGGTTTTTTAGTAAGGGGAAAACCTATATAATATATAGAGGTTTTAAAAATAAATTAAAAATTATGAAATTTTTTACATACATTAAAGAATCGTTTGGCGAAGTAAAGCACGTAAAATGGCCAACCAGAAAAGAAACAATAGCTTACACTGTTGCCGTTATCGCTATTGCGATTTTGGTTGCATACTATCTTGGTTTTTGGGATGTTATTTTTGCTCGAGGTCTTGAACAAATAATCTAAATTTTTATGGCAAAACAATCATTAGGAGAAAGAAATTGGTACGCAATCCACACTTATGCTGGTTATGAAAATGCCGTACTTAGAAATTTAAAACAAAGAATTGAATCTCTTGGAATGCAAGACAAGATTTTTGAAGTTATTGTTCCTACAGAAAAGAAGATAAAAATTAAAGGAGGAAAAAGAGTTGAAGCAGAAGAAAAAATCTATCCTGGATATATTTTGGTGGACATGATTGTGACAGACGATTCTTGGTATGTTGTTAGAAACACTCCACGAGTTACAGGATTTGTCGGCGCTGGTGTAAACCCGGTTCCAGTTTCTGAAGAAGAAATAAATATTCTTTTCAGTAGAATGAAAGGTGATGAAAAGAACAAATTCAACATTGACGCTGAAGTTGGCGAAACAATCAAAATTGTTGACGGTCCATTTAAAGATTTGGAAGGAAAGATAAACAGTATTGATAAAGAAAGAGGGAAGATTAACGTTTTGGTTTCAATGTTCGGTCGCGAAACTCCAGTAGAACTTGATTTCTTGCAAGTTAAGAAGCTATAAATGAGCAAAGGAGAGTAATCGACTATTGCGAATTTATCCAGCACCTTATTTATTGTATATGTATCACATTTACGTTATACAAAGTTTAAAAAATAAGTCTCTATATTTTGGTTTTACTAAGGATTTAGAAAAAAGACTTGCGTTACATAACACTGGGAAGGTTAGATCTACTAGTGTTGGCAAACCTTGGATTATAGTGTATAGTGAGTCCTATCGTAATGAAAAAGATGCCCGTACAAGAGAGCTAACCTTAAAGCAATACGGGAACGCAAGAACTTACGTAAAACGTCGTATCGAGCACAGCCTCAATAAATAAGGTGCTGGATAGGCAAAAATTTAAAAATAAATGGGTAAACGAATATAAAATTAACCCAGCACCATTATGCGCTACGCGCAAAATAATGCTGGGTACGGAAATTATATAGTCGTAAACTCCTTACAATTTCGTATGGCAAAGAAAATTACAAAAACAGTAAAAATGCAGGTTCCAGCTGGAAAGGCTACTCCTGCTCCGCCACTTGGTCCAGCACTTGGTCAAGCAGGTGTAAATATCAGTGCATTCGTTAATGAATTTAACGATCGCACAAAACAAGACGTGGGGCACAAAGTTTCTGTTGTTCTTCGGGTTTTCGAAGACAGATCATTTGAATTCGATGTTAAAACTCCACTTACAAAAAGTCTTATCCTAAAATCTGCCGGTCTTGAAAAAGGTTCTGGAAAAAACAGAACTTCAAAGGCAGGATCTCTGACAAAGACTCAAGTAGAAGAAATTGCAAAGATTAAAATGAAAGACTTGAATTCTAAAGACTTGGCTGGCGCGGTGAAAATCGTAGAAGGTCAATGTAAATCAATGGGAATTGAGGTTAAATAATTAAAAGAACAGGCCCCGCAAGCTTCGCTTGCGGGGCCTGTTCTT
>JAWKSM010000008.1:0-15552 GCA_041389065.1 Minisyncoccota bacterium | reverse complement strand
GATACTGAATTTACGAAAGATGTTATATTTGGTTCAATTGCATCATCGTATCCACTTTCATCAACATCCCCATTATTTGGTGCCGCATCTTCAACTGCAGAAGAAATACCATCATCATCTGCTATTTCAGCAAGAAAAACATCGAGTACTCCATTTGTATCACCAGAAACCAGATTTGTAGCACCTGAATAATAAACTACATATCTTGATCCACTAGAAAAGAGACCAATAGATTCGGAATAGCCGTTTGACTCTGTTCCATCTTCTGCAACACTAACTCTAAAAAGATTATCTAATTCCATATCATAAACAAACACATCATACTCCCCTGAAGTTGTATCACCCGGAACTAATAGGTCTGACTCAGATCTAAAAGAAATAAATCGCCCACCTGAATCAATACTGTCTTGCACAGACTCTCCGTCACTTTGAACACCAGCAACGCTTTCACTTATCCTTACAGTTGTTCCAAGTGTTCTGTCGCGTAAAAATACATCTCCAGCGCCATTTGTATCGCCTGAGACCAAATTTGTTGCATTTGAACCAAATAAAACATATCTACCGTCATCAGTAACTAGGTTTGAAGGAACATTTAAGAAAGACCCGCCGTTGCCAGAAATCTCGCTAGAATTTAAACTTATAAGCTCTGTTGTTCCCAAAGTAAGGTCTCTAAGATAAATATTTTGAGCAGAATTTAAAGAATCATCAGTAGCATTTGTTGCGAGTGATTCAAATATTACATACCTTCCATTTCTTGATATGCTTCCAGCATATGAATCACCATCTAGCTCACCCTCGTCTGAATCAACACTCACTCTTGTGGTTGTTTCTAGAACCCTGTCTCTAACAAATACATCACTTGCGCCGTTTGTATCACCAGAGATAATGTCAGTCGAAGTCGAATTAAACACAACATAACGACCATCTGAAGATACTGACCCGTAAGATGATTCGCCGTCTGAAATACCATCATCTTCTGCAATACTTACCAATTCGGTGGTATTTGTATCTCTGTCGTGTAAAAACACATCTATCTGGGCGTTTGTATCACCGGTTACTAGATTTGTTGCTTCAGAAGTAAAAACAACATATCTTCCGTCAGAAGAAAGAACTGGCACATAAGATTCTCCGTCTCCTTCTGCACCCAAACTACTTACACTAACTCTCTCTAAAGAATCTAGTTCGCTATCATAAACAAATATATCAGCCACGGCATTTGTATCACCTGAAACCAAGTTTGTTGCTGACGACATATAAGAAATAACTAATCCATCTTCTGAAATAGATCCTGATGCAGACTCATCATTACCTAAAACATTAGAGCTATTTTTACTGATTATTTCCAGACTATTTATCGCTGCTTCTGTATAAGAGGCTTGAAAAATAAACGCTGATACGAAAACTAAAGTTGTTATTTTTTTTATTATGTTCATTTTAAAATTTTAGATTAAATAATAATTATTTTTTTAAAGAATCTCTTATTTCCATAAGAACATCTATTTCTGTTGGACCTTTTGGAGCTGGATTTTCTTCTTCTTTTTTCTTTAACTTGTTCATGGCTTTAATTATAATAAATAGCGCAAAAGCTACAAGTAAAAATGCGATTAAAGCATTTATAAAAAGTCCGTAAGCAAAAACAGAAGCTCCAGCTTCACGCGCAGCCGAGACAGAGGTGAAAGTTGTTTCTGTCGGATTTTTTATAACAAAGAAAAGATTACTAAAATCTGGAAGACTCAAAAGACCAGAAACAAGTGGCATTATAACGTCGTCTACCAAAGATTTTACGACTGTTCCAAAAGCAGTACCGATTACAATACCGACAGCAAGATCAATCATATTTCCTTTCATTGCAAATTCTTTAAATTCTTTTAACATATTTGTATTTTTAAGCTTATAATGTATCAAATATTATAGCAAAAATTGCAGTTGTCTCATAACAGGATTTTTCACCACAAAACAAAAACCTCGCAATTGCGAGGTTTTTGTCTTTAGTTATCGTCATCATCGTCGTCGCCTCCACGCCCTCTTCCACGTCCAGAATGATCGTCATCGTCATCACTATCGTCATCATCACTATCGTCATCTGAACTATTGTTGTTTCCGTCACAATCTTCTGGGTCTCGCCATTCACCTCGGCAGAATACTTCATTATCATTTTCACGAGTATCACCACCAAGAGAAGCTCCGACGCCAACATTTATACCAGTACCGACTGAAAATCCTGGATTATCATCATCTTTTCTGTCCTCGTCATTTCCATGACCTCTGTCTTTATCCTCACGTGAATCATCATCACTATCGTGATCATCGTCTTTTGATTCAAATTTAATTTTTCCGTTTTCTTTTACTTCAAGTTTAAAACCATCGCCATCTATTTTAATCTTGCTATTTGGATTTGATTCTAAAATCTCTCTTATTCTTTCGATAGCTTCTTTAATTTTCATTTCTGATTCATCTGAAAGTTCTGCATCACTCCAATCAGAAAGTGTTTGTAAACTTATTTCAAAATCTCTTTTTTCTTTCTTATTTTTAATTTCTATTGAAGAGTTACTATTTAGAAACCCTTTGTCTTCAGATCTAGAATCTCTGTCTTCAACCTCAAAATCAAGAACAGCTTCAATTTTTTCATCTGTTAAATTATATTTTGATTTTATTTCAGAAATTATTTTTTCTTTATCTGTTTCTTTTGTAACAAAACCATAATGTTTGTTATCAGCCTCTATTTTTACCGTTGTTTCGTTTGTGAAAACATCGACCTCAACTTCTGTCACATTTGCAGAAGAAAGATCAATATCTCTAACATTTACAGAACCTTTAGCCACTTTTTCAGCTTCAGAAACTCTTTCATTTGCAAACTTAACTCTCAGCTCATCTTTTTTTTCTGAAGAATTTGCTAATTTGATTCTCGCTTTTTCAACAGCCAGGTCAACGCCATACAAACTGTCTCCTGGAACAGATGCATTTGCAGCGGCAACAACACCACCTCCACCACCTAAAATAAGTAACCCTATAAGTAATCCAACCATATATTTTTTATAATTAAAAATTGATAATAAATTATTTTGTGGTTTACTCTTATCTTCCAACGACAAAGAAGACCAGATTAATTGCTTTTCTGCATCAGAGAGTTTTTTGATATTTGTTTTTTCTAAATCTTTATCGTAAATCATATTCTTTTATAAAATTATGATTTTTTAATATCTTAATTGCTCTATGATGTAAGACCTTGGCATTTACTTCTTTTATACCAATCATCTTTGCAATTTCATTAAATTGAAGGTGTGAAAAATACCTAAGTTCAATTACTAATCGCTGTTTTGGTTTTAAAAGAGAAACAGCTTGCAAAAGTTTTCTATAATCTTCAGGGTTTTCTAATTCGTCTGGAATATCATAAATATTTTCGAGTGATAAAGTTTTTTTATCTTTTTTACGAAACCAAAAAATTCTACGACGAACCACTTTCCAAAGAAAACCATAGAAATGTTCTTCTGATATAAATTCAAATTTAGGAAGTGATTTCCAAAAAGAATTATATATTTCCTGAACAATATCTTTTGCGTCTTCTCTGTTTCGAACCCTTAATAAAACATAGTTAAAAACACGATCTATCGTTAAATTATAAATCTCTTTGAACACGTTTTCGTCAACTCTTGCTTGTTTTAGTAAATATTCAAGGTTTTGCATACCTTCACTTATTATATACACTTTTGGAGATAAAAGGTTACAAGTTTAAAGCTCAATATTTTCAAGCGATTTTACTCTCTCAATATTTGGATGAAAGCACATCAAAGACCTGTCGTTGTGGTCGCCAACAACATATATTTTTTTATTAAAAGCAATAGCGATTCCGAGCTCGACAAACATATCTGTTCCACCCTCGTCGCTTATTAAAACAAAAATGTCGCAATTTTTTATATCATTTTCTACAGTCTTTGAAATTTCGCTACACTTTTTTTGATTTTTATCGTATGGTTTTTGTGACTCCATCCATATCCAAGAAGAAACAATTTTATGACCCAATTTTTCTAACTTTTTATCCAAGTCACGCAAATAATCTCTGTGTTTGAATCTAGATGCAAAATAAAATTTCATAATTAGTCAGACGAACGAAGTCTTTTTACCCTCTCTTCAACTGGCGGATGAGTGCTCCAAAGATTTTGAAACCAGGTTTGACTTTTTTCTTTACCAAATGGATTTGAGATAAAAAGGTGTGCTGTTGCGTGGTTTGCTTTTTTCATTTTTACTGAAGACGCGGAAATTTTTTCGAGTGCAGAAGCCAATCCTTCTGGATATCTTGTAAGGAGTGCGCCAGTTGCATCGGCTAAAAATTCTCTTTTTCTAGAAATTGAAAGTTGAATTAGTGTTGCAATAATTGGCGAAAGTATCATTAGAACAATTCCGACAACAACTAGAATAAGCTGAACTTGTCCTCCGCCACTTCTATCGTTTCCCCTATTATTTCCTCCAAAAATCTGAGCTCTTAAAAACATATCGGACAAGAGTGTAATAAATCCGACCAAAACAACAACAAGAGTAGAGACAAGCATGTCTCTGTTTCCAATATGAGAAAGTTCGTGCGCGATAACACCTTCGAGTTCTGTTTTATCCAATCTTTCTAAAAGTCCAGTTGTAACAGCAACGACAGCGTGCTTTTTATTTCTTCCAGTTGCAAAAGCGTTTGGAGCCTGATCATTTATAATATAGAGCTTTGGCATTGGAAGGCCAGCTGTGATTGCAAGATTTTCAACGATATTCCAAAGATCTCTATGTTCCTCTCTTTTCACTTCTCTTGCACCAGACATTGATAGAACGATTTTGTGAGAAAACCAATACGAAAAGAAAACTTGGAAAAAAGCAAAAATAACAGCAAAATAAAGTATGTCTGGAGAAGAAAAGTAATAACTAAAAAACCAACCAAGTGCTATAACTATTACCAAAAAAAGCGTTATAAGAAGCCAGGTTTTTCTAATATTTGAATCTTCGTGGGTATAAAGCGTTTGCATATATGAGGATATTTTAGCAAAAATTTAGTAGGAAAAACAGAGCGGGCGCCTTCGGCGCCGCTCTGTTTTTCTTTTAATTTAAACTTTTGATTATCTAGCTGAATTTACAATTCTTTCGAAAATCGCAACAACTGAAGGTGATGTGTAATTTGTTCTAAAAACATAACCGTTCTTTTGGATAGATTGTGCTAAATTATTTTGCAAATCTGCGTTGTCACAGCCAACATTATAAACTAAAGCTACAGAAACTGGCTTTCCGTTTGAAACTGTTGAGATTGATGTAACGTCACAGTCACCAATTCTTGGTTTTGAAATATAGTATTCTTCTGGAACATCTAGAGTTAGTTTATTTTCAGAAACCTCATTTTGCATCCATGATGAATCACTTGGCATTGGAATATAAACATTTGCACTTGATTCAGAACCAACAAGTGGATTTGATTCTTCCATCATATCGTCATTTACAATAACTTCTTTTGGCTTCTTTGTTGCAAAAAACACAACAGTCAAGATCACAAGCGCCAAAAGTACAAGCAACCCTCCTTTATTTTTCTTTACAGTATCCATATTCTTCTAAATTATTAATCTATTAAAAACTTACTTTTACATTTTCTCTCTCTTCTGGTTTACCTTCAAGATCGAAAAATTCTCTTTCTTTAAAACCAAAAATTGATCCTACAATATTACTTGGAAATGTTTTTAGTTTTATCGAAAGATGTCGAACATTGTTGTTGTAAAATCTTCTTGCCGCTTGAATTTTATTTTCTGTATCAGAAAGCTCTCTTTGAAGCTCTAAGAAATTTGTATTCGCCTTTAACTCTGGATAATTTTCTGCAACAGCAAAAAGTGATTTCAAAGTTCCTGACAAAACATTTTCTGACTCTGCAACAGCCGAAAGATTACCAGATGATTCTGCTGAAATAGCAGAAGCTCTTGCTTTCGTAACTGATTCAAAAACATTTGCTTCGTGAGACGCATATCCTTTTACTGTCTCAACAATATTTGGTATAAGATCGTATCTTCGTTTTAGTTGAACGTCGATATCAGACCAAGCTTCTCTTACGTTGGCAACAAGTTTAACAAAAGAGTTATAAGAAAATATAACCCAAAGAACTAAAACTCCTGCAACTATAAATAAAATTGTCATAATTTATATTATCCACCTTGCGGTGGAACAATTACAGATAACAATCAAATTATATCAGAAAAAACACAAAATATCCATATCAAAAAACCCTTACAAATTAAGGGTTTTTTGATAAAAATTATTTTTATTTTAGTCTTTTTGATTTTCTTCAACTAAGACAAGAAGTGGACTTGCAAGGAAAATAGAAGAATAAGTACCGAAAAACATACCGATAGCCATTGTCATTGAGAACACTTTTGTTGATTCTGGACCAAACAAGAAAAGCGCAACCAAAACAATGATAGTAGAAAGTGATGTGTTTATCGAACGAGCATATGTTTCGTCGAGACTTTTTCCAACAACCTCTTTAAAATCATTTGATGATTTATGTCCAAGGTTTTCACGAATTCTATCAAAAACAACAATCGTATCGTTTATCGAAAGACCAAGTATTGTCAAAACCGCCACAACAAAAAGTGTGTCGACTTCCGCACCCCACAAAACTCCCATTACAGCAAAAGCTCCTGTTGCTATAACCACGTCGTGAACCAAAGTGATTATTGCAATAATTCCATATTTCCAAGAAGAAACTGGTTTTGAAACTTTTCGAAAAGCGTAAGCAATAAAAAGAATTGTAGAAATTGCCACGATTATAATCGCGATAGTTGATTTACTCTTTAACTCTTTTCCGACAGACGGACCAATAGAAGTGAAAGATTTTTCTTCAACACTTTTTTTATCTTCAAAAGAAAGAGCGTTTATCATAGAAACTCTTTCGTCTTCTGTTAAGCTTCTTGTTTTAACAAAAACTCCGTTTTCTTCTGTTGGCTGTACAAGAAAATCTCCAAAACCAAGAGTCTCAACTTGTGCTCTGATTTCAGAAATTTCTGGGCGAGAATCTGTATAAGCAACCTCAGTTAGAGATCCACCGGTAAATTCAATTCCAAACTTTAATCCATCGATTAAAATAATTGCTAGAGCTGAAAGAACAAACAGTGCTGATATTGCTAAAAATATTTTTCTTTTTTTAATAATCCACATATTATTTTTTTACTCCATTACTGAATAAAAATCTCATTACTTTTCCGTCTTTTGATGAAACACCCATCAAAAGAATTTTACTGATTGAAATTGCAGAAATCATACTGACTAGAACACCGATACCGAAAGTAAGTGCAAACCCTTGAATAAGTGATGTTCCAAACCAGAAAAGAATTACTGCAGAAATCATACTCGAAAGGTTTGAATCTCGAATCGATGACCAAGCTCGTTCAAAACCTCTTTGTACAGAATCTACGATAGTTTTTCCAGAACGCATTTCTTCTTTCATTCTTTCAAAAATCAAAATATTTGCATCAACTGCCATTCCAAGAGAAATAATAAACCCAGCAATACCAGCGGCTGTTAGAGTTACTGGAACAATTTTAAACAGTGAAAGCATTAAAGCTGAGTAAATCAAAAGCGCGATAACTGCAATAAGTCCCGGCAATCTGTACCAGAAAATCAGAAGTAGTGACAGAACAGCAAAACCAATTATGGCTGCAAAAACCCCCGCAGATACAGCTTCTGCTCCCAAAGATGGACCAACACTTTGTGTTGAAATAAGTTCGATTGGAACAGGAAGTGCTCCTGAGTTAAGACGTCCAACTAATTGCTTTGCTTCTTCTGGTGTAAAATTTCCTGAAATAACAGCTTGTCCACCACTAATAGCTTCTCTTACAACTGGTGTAGAAATCGGTGCACCATCCAAATAAATCGCAACAATCTTGTTTACATTTTCACCTGTAATTTTTTCAAACAATTCTGAACCTTCTTTGTTAAAATTTAGGACAACCATTGGTTCCCCGCCAAAAGCACTTCCGCTTGAAGCTCCTGCTTGAGAGAATTGAAGCGACGCTCTTTCAAGATAACGTCCAGTTAAAGGAGTGTCTACAAAGTATGGGTCTTCGATAGAAGAAAGTGGAATTTCACCAGAAATAATTTTATCCTGAATTGCTTCAAAATTAGCGATTAATTTATCTTGCTCTGGACCTTCTGGACGCTCAGTTTTAAATTGAAGGAGTGGAGTTTGTCCAATCATTGAAACAGCTTCATTAATATCTGTAACACCAGGAAGTTCAATAACAATTCTATTTTCACCTTCATTTATAAAACTTGCATCTTGAACCAAAACAGTTGTTTCTGAAACTCCAAAAAGATTTATTCTTCTTTCGATAACATCTCGAAGAGAATCCATCGCGTCGCTAATTTCTGATTCATCGATATTTGAAACATCTGCTCTATAAACCAAACTCGTTCCACCAGAAAGATCGAGCCCAAGCTTAAAACCATACTTATTATTAATATCACCACCCAAGCCATTTGTTGTACTGTAAACAAAATAGCCGACCGCCAAGCCAGCGATCAAGACAATTAATGCCCATATTCTTTTCATAATCATGGGTAATATTTTACACCTAAAAATGACTTCCTTCAATCTTCACTTTTTTAAGACTTGTTTCTTAATAAATGAAGATATTTATAGCCAAAAAGAGCCACTAAAACGCCTAAAATGGCACCAGCCAAAATGTCGTGAATATAGTGAACTCCAGAAAAAACCCGACTGATGCTTATAAACACTCCAAAGATTAAAAACAGGCATCCAAGCTTTTTATTCTCAAAATAAATAGCAGTACCGAGTGCAAAAAACACAGTAGCATGTCCAGAGGGAAAAGAATCTTGCGAACCGAAAGAAAAAAGAGCATTTACCTCAGGAAGCAATACAAACGGTCTTGGAAACGAAAATGCAAACTTTAAAATTTCTGACAAACCCCAAGAAAAAATTGTGATTAAAAAAACTCTGAGAAATCCCACCAGGTTTTGTTGTTTAAAAAGAAAATACCAAACAAAAAAACCAAAAACTAGAAATGGAAAGATTTGTGCAAAAAAATAAACCAAATAATCAAAATAAATATTCTGATTTAAAAAAGAATTTAAAAAAATAGAACTTTTGTAACCAATCACAACTTAAGTATACAACAAATTTCTAAATAAGATTGCAACTGTTATCGGCCCGACACCGCCGGGAACAGTGGAAAAAAGAGATGCTTTTGATGCACAATCTTTTGAAATGTCGCCAACAACAACGTCTGACTCGATACTGGTTCCAGCGTCGATTAAAACAACCCCCTTTTTAACTAATTTTGAAGTAATAGTCTCAGATTTTCCAACTCCAGTTATAATAACGTCAGAATTTTTATAAATTTCATTTTTGTTTTTTGTTTTTTCTGTAACTTTTTTTGGTTTTAATCCAGCTATTTTAAGCCAATCAAAAACTGGTCTTCCAACAAGCATTCCATCACCAACAACAACTATTTTTTTGCCATCTAAAGAAACATTGTGAAAATTTAAAACTTCAAAAATTGCGCCGGCAACAGGTGGAAAAAAAGTTAAGTCGCCAGACAAAAAGTTTTTGTATTTTTTAGAACCCAAAACATCGATATCTTTATCTACCGGAACAGAATCCAAAACCTTTTCTCTATCGATATGATCTGGCAATGGAAGTTGGACAACAACACCATCAAAATCTTTCGAAATGTCTTTAATCTCTTTAATCAAAGATTTTGTTGTAATATCTTTTTCATAATGAAAAATTCGAACACGAACACCAACCCTTTCACCGAAATTCTTTTTCAATTTTATAAAACCATCAATAACACTATTGTTTCCAACGTAAAATATCGCCAAACTTTTTTGGAGGTTTTGTTCTTCAATAGTTTTTTTTATTTGATTTTCAATCAAATTTGATATTTTTTTTCCTTCAACAATCATATTTATATTCCAAGAAATTCGTTTTTTAAATCGTCTGGGTGAAAAGCTCTTTTGTCGCGGTTCATACTAGAAAGCATTCCAAGCGCAATAAAACTTGTCAGCAAATGTGATCCTCCGTAACTCATAAACGGAAGATTAATTCCCGTAACTGGCATCATTCCGATATTCATACCGACGTTTATAATAACATGAGACATTATCATTATTGAAACACCGACACCGAAAAGCATCTCAAAATTTGTAGCGCCAAGCTTAGACTGCCTAACAATTCTCCAAACAATCAAAAAATATAGAAGTAAAACTAAAATAGAACCTACGAATCCCCATTCTTCAGAAAAAGCAGCGAAGATAAAATCGGTTTCGTATTCAGGAAGAAATTTTAATCTTGATTGCGTTCCATAACCAACACCCTTTCCAAGAAGCTGACCTGAACCAACAGCAACGGTTGATTGATATGCGTTGTAACCTGTATTTTGAACATCGGAAAGCGGATTTAAAAAAGTTTGAAGTCTGGCTTTTTGATAGTCTTGAAAAACAAAAGTCCAAAGAAAAAGAAAAGCCAACAAACCCGCACCAAAAACAGCCAGCAAGTGTTTTTTAGAAATTCCAGAAACAATAGACATTCCGAGCCAAATCATAAAAATAATCATTGCTGATCCAAAGTCTGGTTGTAAAAAAACAAGAATAAATGGAATTCCGGCATAAACCGCTGAAATGAAAATTAGTTTTAAGTTTTTAATTTCAACATGTCTTCGAGAAAAATATTTTGCTAAAACAATAATCAAAATTATCTTCATGAAGTCCACTGGCTGAAAAGAAAAAGCTCCGAAATCAAACCAACTCGTTGCACCTTTGTTTGTAGAACCAAACAAAAACAAAAGCAACAAAACCCCGACAAACAAAAGATAGATTCCACCTATTATTTTAGTCTTCTTTAAAAATCGAAAATCGAAAAAGGAAGTAGCAAAAAACGCCAAAAAACTAATACCAATCCAAAGTAATTGTTGGCTAAAAAACGGAGTTTCGTAAGAAAAAGACTTCATTGTAACAAGCCCAGCGCCCAAAAGCGGCACAACAAGCAACAACAAAACCCAATCAATATGTTTAAAACTAAGGCGATTCATAATCTATTTAAATTCCTAGTTCAAATATATTGACTTGAGGAAATATGTCAACTCTTTGAGGATTTTTTGAAAGTGATTCTGGCCAAGTAAAAACAACGGGTTTTCTACTATTTTTAGGCAAGTACTCGATAAAAGTTTTACTTACATTTATAACATTGTCGTTTTCGTCGTAGAGAATTATAAAAACATCAATATTATAAATATTTAAAAGTGTTTTATTCACAACGTCAGCTGTAACTTTTGGTGTTTCAAAAACATTTGAAACAACCTTATTTTCAACAGAAACAGAAAGAGCGTTTCTTTGTTCTCGATTGATTTTAAGCCAAACAGGAGCACTGGTAAAAGTAAAATCTACTCTTGATGGCTTTCTGTTCCCTGCTAAAATTCCGCCTTCAAAAATAGCACTTCTGTCATTTGAAGTTATAAATGTCGAGCCTTCACGACGTGCAAGAAAAATATTATTCTCATCATAAACTCGAAACTCATAATTAATTTTTGCAATTCCTGAATCACGATTTTGATTTTCAACATATGCCATTATATTGTAGGTTCCATCGGTTACAGGAAAAGCTCGTGACCACAAAGTCACCAATCTGTAGTTTTCTGAAGAACAAACAAGTCTACAAGACCCGCCACAATCAATCCCCGATTCATCGCCGTTTTGTTTCCCATCAAAACATGTTGGTTCTCTGTTAAAATACGGCCACAAAAACAAAGTTCCAGCACTAAAAACCAGAACCAAAAAAATCGACAAGTATGTAATTTTTCTTTTTGACGACCAAGCAAGAGACATGTTTTTATTATATCATTTTGTAATTTAAAACCTGAATTAAACTGAGAATTTATTTCCAATATAACCTTTTGTGTTTCTTATCGAAGTCGAAGTAAAAACGTGTTCATAAGAATCGTCGCCCGTTTTTTTGTAAATCTTTACAAAATAATCACCGTTTGGAACAAGCGAATAATATCTTCCAGTTTTTCCAATAACCGAGTGAGCGACTTCTCGTTGAAGATTCGTTGAAAATATTTTTACAAGACCAAAAGAAAGTGGTTCGCCTGTTTCTGAATCGACAACGTGACCTGGTTTTCTTGGCTCTACACCCAAAATTTTTAAGAAAGTAATAATATAATAAAGTCCGAGTATCAAGAAGTTTATTGTTGTCGAAGAAATTATAACGAGGATAATCGAAAGTAGTGCGCCAGCGATAAAAACAAAATGAGAAACCCCAGACAAGAAAAGGTCTGTTTTTGAGAAAAATTTCAAAAGACCACTTCTCCTACTTTTTTCAAACTCATTCCAGTTAAACGAGACTGGATCCATTGGAATGTTTTTTATAAGAAGATCATCTTCGTTTTTCACCTCAATAGTTTCTTGAAAATACAAGTTATCGTAAAGTTCGTCTTTTGGTTTTCCGAACATTTTTCTTGATGGAAATTCATAATCTGATTTATTTGCAGTAATAATGTATTTACCAGGCGCAACAATAAATCCAAAACGACCGTTAATGTCTGAGATTGTCGTTGCGACTTGTTCACCATTTTCATTTAAAAGTTTTATATAAACTGGATCAAGTGGCTGTTTTGTCACAGAATCATAAACAGTTCCCCAGGGACGCCTTCTTCTTTTTAATCCAAACAAAGTTGGAAAAACACTCCAAATTCTCGCTGGAATTGTAACTAAATTCCCTGGTTGGGTTACTATAAATATAACAATCGGCAAAGCAACTCCGGCCAAAGCACCAAACTGAATGTCTTGCTCTGGAATATCTTGAAGTAAATCTTTAAGGAATTCTGACAAATCACCCAAAACCTCTTTCGCAACCAATATCATATTATCTAAAGTTCCACCTACTTCTGGAATTTCAAAATTTTCAGTAGGAAAAATATCTTCTGGTTCTTCTGGAACTATTTCTTCTTCTTGCTGTTCTTCGTAAATACAAGATCCATCACTTGTGTTGGCATTTGAATTAAAATTTAACGCCAGAGAATCGGTGCAACCAAAAACTTCTACTGGTGGATATGTACAAGAGCTATCTGACGTGTTTGCATTTGGATTAAAGTTTGTCGCATTTTGATCAAGACAACCATAGACTTTTGGCGGAGTTGGAACCGGATAAACACAAGAACCGTCGTTTACCGTAACCAAAATACTATAATTGTTTGCATTTATATCATCGCAACCGAAAACATCTTCTTCAGCCTCTGGTTCGTATACACAAGAACCATCATCTTGGTTTGCGCCTGGATTAAAGTTTATGGCGTCTTGATTTGTACATCCTGTTATTCTTGGTGGATTTGTCGAATTACTTCCTGTTGAGGTTGGATTACTTCCACCACCACTCGACGGCGCTTCATCGTCGTCCAAAACAGTCACCGTGACTTCTGCCGGAGAAAGAAGCGAATAATCTGGATCAGAAGTATCTACTGTGTGAGTAATTGTAACAGTCCTTTCTCCATCAACGTCTGAATTGTCATCTGCTGTCACTGTAACAGTTTTTGGATTAAACCAATTTGATGTTGTGAAGGTAAGAGAAGATGTTGAAAGGTCAATATGGTTATCGCTAAGAGAAAGATTGAGCGTAACAGAAGAACTTGGCGCCTCACCCAAAACAACAGTATATGTATCGGTTCCATCTGGTTCAGAAACAGAGGTTGCGTCGTCTGTTTCTTCAATTATTATTTCGACTTCACCTGTATACTCGTAAGCACCAATATCGCATTCGTCTCCATAAGGTCTTGGAACACCTCTCGCGTCAGTATCAGGACAACCAAGCGTTCCAGCTAAAGCTGTGTCTATTGCGTTACTACCAGAAAGTAGTGGGACAGTCTCCACATTTCCACCATTTTCATAAACATCTCCATAATTTATAACAGGATTTGCTGTAATGCTACAATCAGCATCATTATGGCTATACAAATTATTTAAAAAAGTAAAATTAGTAAAATCACCATAACAAATATCATTATAACCAATACTTATAAATATATTATTTTCGATAACACCAGATGTCTGCGCACCGCCGGTAACAATATCTCCTCCTTGTCCTCCACCTGTGTTATTTTCTAAAAAAGTACTATAAGAAACATTTAAATTATTTGTTGAATCTAAGTATATAGCACCGCCAGAGCCACCAAAAGCCAGACCCCTTCTAAAGGTTGAATTTACAATATCTATATTTGAATTTGTTGCATATAAAGAACCACCGTCTAATCCCGCCCTCATACGATAAAAAGAAGATTTATCAATCAAAATATCAAGTCTTCAACAAATATTGCGCCGACATCAGAGGAACAAAGAATGATTCAGAAAAAACAACATCTGAACCAATAAAATATGTTCCATACCCCGTACCAGTGGGATTATCGCTAAAAGTACTTTGTGATATACTAATATCTATTCCATTTTCTATATAAATATTACTACCCTTAGTAGTAGCATTGTTGCCAATAAAATCTGTTTCTGAAGTATAAAGCTCTGCAATATTAAAACCATAAATGGCGCCGCCAATAGATGAAGATTCATTGGAATCAAAAGTTGAACCATCAATATTTAGTGAAGTTCCAGAACCTCCCAAGCTTTCAAAATAAATTGCACCACCATCTTCAGTAGAAGAGTTTGATGTAAAGGTTGAACCGTTTATTGAGACATTTAAATTATTTAAATTATTCTTTAATCTAATTGCTCCACCGTCAGCAGAAACAGAGTTGTTTGTAAACGTCGTATTATTTAAATTTAAAGTTATACCAGGAGAAGAATCAACTGAAATATAGATGGCACCACCCTCAGTTGCAATATTGTCTTCGAAAACAACATTATTAAATTCAACTACATCTAAAGAGGACATGTAGGCCCCACCACCAAGCCCTGCTCCCGAACCGTCAACATCCCCACCTTTAATTGTAAGATCATTGATTTCGACATCGCCGAAACCTGAAAAAGTAAAAATTCTAAAAGATGCAGCAAGCTCGTCTCTTTCTATTGTGTGACTATTTCCGTTGATTATAATATCATTTGTACTAGGTATCCCATATCCGGTAGAGTTTCCATCTAGAGAAAAAACTGAATCCAGGGTAATATCTGTTTCAATTGAAATAACATCGGATTCTCCAACTCCTGCAGCGCAATCTATAGAGCCAGATTGATCTGCATTATTATGATTAATTATCGCCTCAACAATCGAACAAAGTCCATTATCGACGTCGTCACCAGAAGGGTCGTCTACGACGATTGTATTTGCTTTTACACTTTGAGTCAGGAAAAATAAAAACGTGGCAATAAGTAAAACCAAAGAAAAAACAGAAACAAATTTTTTATTTTGCCTCAAATTCATACACTTAATTTTATCACACAATTTTTATTTAAATTTCTTTATTGTGAAAAACAAAAATCGCTCTTTCGAGCGATTTTTGTTTTTAAGATCTTTGTGTTGGCGACTAGCTACTTTCCCCTAAAGAGTATCATCGCCACTACAGCGCTTAACTTCTGTGT
>JAWKSM010000007.1:0-24177 GCA_041389065.1 Minisyncoccota bacterium | reverse complement strand
TTTGGAATTATTTTGTGTTTTAGATCGTAAACAAAAATAATTATTAGAAGGCAAATCAGGTAGCAAAAGAAAAGGAAAAAGAACATAAAGTTTGTCGGAAAAATGTAGACTCTTGGCCAAAGCTTGTAGAAAAGAAAAGCGAACATCAAGCCTGTTCCAGCTTCAACCAAAGGATATTGTAGCGAGAGTTTTGTTTTTGAGTAACGTGATTTTCCACCTTGAATCAAAAAGCTAAAAACCGGAATAAGTTCGTGCCAAGCAAGAACTTTTCCTGTGGCGTCGCAACGTGATCTTCCGCCGAGTCCTCGACCTGTGTTAAATCTGTCGATAACAACATTTAAAAAACTTCCGATAATAGTTCCGAAAATAAATATAAAAATATAGATTAAACTCATGCAAATATTATAACTCGAGTTTTGAAAGTTTTTTAATCAAAGAGTGGGAAACTTTGTAAAACAAAAAACCCGCCGAAGCGGGTTTTTTAGATTATAAAGACTGACAACTTGTTGACGTACCTTGTTCAATAATTAAGTCTCCGTCTGAAGTAAAGTCCCCAGCAAATCCCGTAGAGTCTACACAAAAAAACTTATCATCCCCAGCGTTTAGTGGAACCGTTACAGCATAAGCAAAATCATCCGATGCACATTCTGGAGCTTGACCCACTTGTCTTTCTGCTGCATCCATAAGTTGTATAACATCTGGAGAGTCGTCGCACATACCATTATAACTATTATTGTTTGTATCATAATAAATCTCAGCGGCAGCTCGAATTGACGATACGCTTCCCTTTGCTGATGCATCACGCCCCTTTGCTCGCGCACTGTTTAGTGAAACAAGCACAATAGATGAAAGAATACCGATGATGGCAACAACCACCAAAAGCTCGATCAATGTAAAACCTCTTTGTAAAATATTTCTTTTCATAATTATTTTAGAACTTATAATAAACTTTTTAAATTTTAAAACATTTTTATTATACCATATTGATAGACAAATAAAGGAAATTGTTTTAAAGCTGTGGATTTCTTTTGGCCGGCGAGCGAAGCGAGCCGGCTTTCCAAATTAAGAAATCGAGCTTGCAATATTGTAAATCGGAATCAAAATTGAAGTCAAAAGGACACCCACACCAAGAGCAAGTCCGACGATCATAATCGGTTCGATAAGTCCGATCATTGTGTCCACGGCATCATCAACTTCTCTTTTATAAAATTCCGCTAGAGTTTTAAGGATTGAACCAAGAGAACCTGTTTCTTCTCCAACTTGAACCATTTGCACCATAATAGCTGGAATATCTTTGTGTTTTTGAAAGGCATTTGAAAGTGAGCTACCAGATTTTACATCTTCTTCGATTTCGTTAAGAATAGATTTGTAAACGTAGTTGTTCACCACATCCGAAGTAATTTCGATTGAACGAATGATAGAAATACCAGAAGAAAGCATTGTGTTTAGGTTGTCCGATATACGAGAAAGAAAAACTTTTTTATACAAATCGCCCAAAACCGGCATACGAAGTTTTATACTATCTAAATATTCTTTTCCTGAATCATTTCGGCGGAACCACGCCACGTAAGCTGCAAAAAGGATTAAGAAAATCAAAATGAAAATTCCGTAACTTACAAGAAATTCTGATATTCCGATAACGATTCTTGTGTAAAAAGGAATTTCTTGACCAGATTCAACCAAAAGCAAAGAAAGATTTGGAATAACCATCGTGAACATCAAAATCATCACAGAGATGAACACAACGATAACGAATGCCGGATAGATCAGAGCACTTCGCGTTTTTGATGTAAGTTCGTATTGTCTGTCTAGATAATCTGCCAAGTATTGAAAAACTTCGTTTAGTTTTCCAGATTCTTCACCAGACCTCACCATGTTTACGTAAAAAGATGAGAAAGTATTTGGGAATTTACTAAGCGCATCTGAGATAGAAGAACCTGCTTGCAAACTGTCGCCGATTTGTTGAAGCTGGCTTGCCAATATTTTGTTTTCAGCGTTTGAAGCAAGAAGCGTAAAAGCTTTTAGCGCAGAAACGTTTGAACTAAACAGCGTCGAAAGCTGCCGCGACATTATCACAACATCTCGAAGTGGAACTTTGTCAAAAAAAGAAGTTTTCAAAAATGATTTTTCAGAATCACCTTTTATCGTAACAACGATCAGTTCTCTTCTTTGAAGAGCAGAAATCGCCACTGTTTTGTTTACAGCATCGATTTCACCTTGTGTCTTTTTTCCGTTTTTGTCGAGCGCGGTGTACTTAAAAAGCATATATTAATTTTACGTGATTATAGTAAATTATCAAAAGATTTTGGTGATAATGAAAATCTTCTAGCGTCTTCAACACTTATTTCCCCTTTTCTAACAAGATCAACCAAACAATGGTTCATGTCGATCATTCCGTTTTCAGAACCTGTTTCGATAATCATATCGATTTCATGTGTTCGGCCTTCGCGGATTAGGTTTGCTGAAGCTTTTGTGTTGATCAAAAGTTCATAGGCTGGAACAAGTCCGCCAGAAGATCTTGGGCTAAGTCTTTGAGAGAAAATTCCAAGAAGAGAGTTTGCAAGCTGATTTCTGATTTGATCTTGTTGTGCACCAGGGAAAGTGTCGATAATACGATCGATTGTTTGAGATGCGTTGTTTGTGTGAAGAGTCGAAATCACAAAGTGTCCGGTTTCTGCGGCGGTAACAGCAGCAGAGATTGTTTCTGGACTTCGCATTTCCCCAACCATCAAAACATTTGCATCTTCTCGAAAAGCTGATTTTAGAGCAGATTCAAAACTTTTCGTATCAATCCCAACTTCTCTTTGATCGACAATAGACTTTTTCGATTCGAAAATATATTCGATTGGTTCTTCGATTGTGATAATGTGCTCGGCTCTTTCTTTATTTATCGTGTCGATAATAGCCGCCATTGTTGTAGACTTTCCTTGACCAACAGGACCAACTATCAAAAAGAATCCTTGTTTTTTGTAAGCGAATTGTGAAAGCGCTTCTGGAAGATTTAATTCTTTAAAAGTTTTTACTTGCGGAATAAGTCTCATCGCAACACTGATTTCACCCTTTTGGAAAAATGCATTTCCTCGCAAACGATTTCCATCTTTGTAATCGTAGGCAAAATCAAGTTCTTGGTTTTCAAGAAAACTCGCAACTTTGCTTTCTTCTTTAACCATTTCTTTTATCATTCCAAATATTTCAGATTGAGAAAGAGGTTCTTGGTTTACTATTGTTGTTAGTGCTCCGGAAACACGCATTGCAGGAATCCGACCAGATGAAAGATGAAGATCAGACCCGCCGGCGATCACAACTGTTTCTATTAGATTGTTTAGTTTTGTAGCAATGTCCATAAAAAATTAATTAAAAATTATAAATTTCTTGTATTGGAATATCTCCACGTAAAGCTTTTTGGATTGCATCTTCTTTCATGCTTAACATTCCCTTTTCTCTTGCAACTTTTTGAATGCTTAGCTCTGTCGGATTTTCGAGAATTACTTTTTCTATATCTTTATCTATCGGGAACATTTCAAAAATCGCCATTCGTCCACGTGTTCCAGACGGACAAGTTTTTGAAGGAACTGTTTGAACCATTGTATTACCAATTTGAATTTTTGACTTAAACTGTTCTGGTAAATCTTTAAATTGCTCATTTACCATAACCCTGATTGCTTCGTCCATTGGCGCTTCTTGTTTTGCATCTTCGCAAGTTGCCTTTGCAAGACGTTGTGCCATTGCCAAAACAAGAGTTGGTGCGATCAGAAACGGATCAACTTCCATATCAATAAGACGAGGAATAACTCCGGCAGAATTGTTGGTGTGAAGAGTTGAAAGCACAAGGTGACCTGTTAGCGCTGCTTGAATAGCAAGCTTGGCAGTTTCTTTGTCTCGAATTTCTCCAACCAAAATCACGTCTGGATCTTGTCGCAATATTGACCGAAGACCTGAAGCAAAAGTGTAACCTATTTCTGGCATAACTTGAGATTGATTTACACCATCAACAACATATTCAACCGGATCTTCAAGCGAAACAATATTTTTACCCTCTTTATCGAGCGCGTTTAACATTGCGTATAGAGTTGTAGTCTTACCAGAACCAGTTGGACCTGTAATCAAAATAATACCATATGGTTTTTTCAAAGCTTCTTTAACCATTTTAAAATGATCTTCTGTCATATTCAAATCTTCCAGAGTCTTTATTCCCTTTTCAGTATCCAAAATACGCATCACAACTTTTTCGCCGTAATAAGATGGGA
This sequence comes from Minisyncoccota bacterium, assembly GCA_041389065.1. GTDB lineage: Bacteria > Patescibacteriota > Minisyncoccia > Phycocordibacterales > CSBR16-119 > JAUPTX01. The sequence goes on along the minus strand of JAWKSM010000007.1, from coordinate 19,930 downwards.
ATGTTGAAACACGGAAATCAACTTTTCTTCCATTAACTTTTGCAGAAAATCCGCCGTCTTGTGGTTTTCTTTTTTCATCCAAACGAAGTTTGGCCAAAATTTTTATACGAGCAACAACTCCACTATAAACTTTTGTCGGCAAAGTAAGCGATGTGTGAAGTTCACCGTCAACACGAAAACGAACTTTAACTTTTTCACCTGTATTTTCAATGTGAATATCGGAAGCGCGACCTTCAACAGCGTGACGCAAAATAACTGCCACCACTTTAATAATTGGCGCTTCTTCGACTATTTTCTTTTTGTCGATTTCTGTAGATTCTGTTTCCTTTTTTACAATTTCCTCGTCTGCTTTTGTAAGTTCTGAATCGAGATCAGACAAAGCTGAATCAACTTCTCCAGTCAAACCTTTATAACTATCCAAAACAAATCTAAAATCTTTTTCCGAAAGTATAAAAATTTTGTAAGGAACGCCATTTTTTGAAGAAATGAATTGAATTGCGTCCATCGCCTGAGTGTTTGCTGGATCCACAACACCAACTTGTAAAACTCCAGCATCAACACCAATCGGTGCAATCTTGTATTGCAAAACAGATTCTTCTGGAATGTAATTTAAAACACTTGGCTCGATTTTTTGACCAGCTAAGTTTGCTTCAGGTAAACCAAAAAATTTACTTTTTATATGAAAAACTTCTTCTTGGTTTAACTCTTCGTCATTTGCAATAGCTTCGTTTATATCGCCGTTGTATTTTTGTTCAGCAAGATTGATAAGCTTTTGGAGCTTACTTTCTGTTATTAAGCCTTGATCTAAAAGTTCTCTAACAAAGCTCATAATACAATTTTAACTATTAGTAGGAGTAAGTGTTGAGGTTTCGTCGATTAGGTTTGGATTTGAAGAAGTCGGAGTGAGTGGAACAACATTTCCAGGACCAATAACAGCTTCAGAAGTTGGGAAAGTTAAACCTGGATTTGCGTTTGGATCGTTTGGATCAAAAGGAATTGTTTCGCCATCTACACCAAAAGGTGCGAACGGATTTACTCGACCTTCGTTTCCAAGTTGAACAAGCTCTATTGTGAAGTCAGTCAAAGAAATAAAAGCTGGGCGACTAAAAATATCTTCGCGAAGTTTTATTGAACGAATATTTAAAAGTTGTGTCAAAAATTCTTGTCCGATTTGATCTGCGTCAATCTCTGGAGTATTTTGACTTGCAAGTCCTGAAACTGGTTGATTTGTAGATGTTTGAAGTGGAGACGAAGTAGGAGAAACATTTAAAGAAGCATCTTCTCCGCCCAAAACAAAGTAAGCAATGGCGCCAAAAACCACCAATATAAGAAACATTAACAATATTTTTAAGCCTTTACTCATAAATCTTTTAGACGATAAGTGTTAATCCTGAACGTATATTTGTAGTTATCGTTGTAAATCTTGTCTTTGTCTTCAGACGTTCCTGGAGTGAAAGTTATTGCTCGCACATCGACAACTCTCAAACTTCTTTCAAGCAATTTCATAAATTCAACATATGCAGAATATTTTCCTTCAATAGAAAATTCAAGATCGAAAATTTCGTAGTCTAGGTTGTTTGCCGCACCAGGACGTCTTAGGTTTGCTTGTTTTTTAGCAGCTTCTTCTTTTGCAGCCGGATCTTCTTCCAAAAATTGTTCTGGTTCGAACTCTACGTTCTTAACCAAAATTCCTCTTTCTTGTGCAACTTCTTGGATTTCAAGAATTAGTTTAATGTTGTCCACACTGTCTGGAACTATTTTTTGAAGTCTCGCCAAATCTTCTGCTTGGAAACTGTTGAATTTTTCAGTCAGTCTATCTCTTTCGGCTTGAAGAATCTTTGCGTTTGCCAAAGCTTCGTTGTATTTATCTGCTTCTATTTTTAAAGTTGAAGCTTCATCGTAAATAGGCTGGGTTATAAGCAAAAACCCTGCTATTCCCGCTCCTATTAAAACTAGTGGTAAAAGCCATCTCATAATTAAATTTGTTCTTCAAATAATATTGGTTCTTCTCGATCCAAAAATGATTCGTAAGAAACCAAAGACTTATCAACACTAAACGTCAAATTAAAATCAATATTTCCATTTTGATCTAAAACCAAATCTGAAAATATTGGATTTTTAATAAACTTATTTTCGTTCAACAAATCTGCCTGAAGTGCGATAAAATTGTATCCTTTTGCTTCACCTTTCATTTCAACATTTACAAGATTTGTTGTTGAATCAATATCGTATGTAAAATCAGAATAACGAACTGTCGGTAAAGTTGAATCTTGAAGAAGTTCGAAAATTGGAGAAACTGCAACGTGTTGATCCAAAATAACATTTGCAGCGTTCAATCTTTTATCTAAAATTTGAAGCTCTGTAATCAGACTTGGTTCGAATTGGTTTTTTGCAATAGCTAAAGAACGTTTGTATTCATCTATATTTGCCTCTACCGAACCTCTGTATAAATAAGCGCCGCCAGCTGAAGCCAAGGAAGCAAGAAAAACGACAAATGAAATAATATTTATCGCTCCGCCACCGCTCCTAATTCTTTTAGGTGCTTCGATGACTGTTTTTTTAGGTATAAATGATGTTTGAAACTCTTTATCCATAAACTAATTTAATTTACGCAGTGCAAGTCCTGCCGCAACACCAAACTCTGGACCTGATTCTGCAAGAACGTTTTCGAGAAAAGCTGGAGATTGAATTTTTGAAAAAGGATTTCCAAGACTAACTTCTGTGCCGAATTTTTTTGGTGCAATATCCATAAAATTTTTGAGCATCACACCACCTCCAGTCAAAATAACTTTTCCAATACTATTATTATACTTTTTCTCGTAGTTTAATACTACATTATTTATTTCAAAAAATATATAATCAAGTGTTGATTGCGTAATCTCTCTTGCTTTTGGATATCGAGGATTTTCTTCAAGTCCAAATTTTTTCTTTTGTTCTTCGGCTTCAGCAAAAGGAATTTGAAGTCCGACAGACAAAGCTGTTGTGATATCTTGTGAGCCTTTGTTCACGATGTGAAAATCTTGGATAACTCCCCGATCAACAATAGAAACTTTTGTTTTTGATGCACCAATATCTACAATCATCACAGTTGAAAGATCTTGTCCGATTATCGCGCGAATATTACTAAACATCTCAATTTCAAAAAAATCTGTTTGAAGTTTTGCGTCAGCAACAAGAGTTTGATATTTAGTTAATGTATCGTTGTGAATAGCCGCAACAAGAACTTTTGTCTTTTCGTTCTTCATATCTTCTTTTGTTGGTTTTGGCGAATCATCTGTGACGTTGTCTTCCGGGCGTTTTGGGATTGTCCACCAGTCGAGAGAAACTTCTGTTATCGGAACAGGAATATATTTTCTTGCTTCTGTTTGAATAATACTTGTGAGGTCTTTGTCAGAAACCATTGGTGGAAGCTCCATCAAAAAAACCAAAGACGAAGACGCTGGAATAGAAAGCGCTGAATTTTTTGTTGTTGTATTCGATTCTTTCAGTAAATCATTTAGAGCGAGCAAAAGCTGTTCTTCGGCAATAGGAACAACTTGGCCAATCTGCCCTTCTGCGTATGGACCAAGCGACAAAGAACCGTAAGTTTCAAGAACAGCCCTACCGCTTTCTTTTTTAATCTGAACAATTTTGATAGCAGATGCACCAATATCAATGCCGATGGCGCTTGAACCACCTTTTGAACCAAGAAGTCCTGAAAATTTACTGAAAACATCCTGTAATGGATTTGCCATAATCAAAGAAATTATATCACGGAAGACGCAGATTAGTCCTGTATAATAAAGATAAATGTTGATAAACCTAAACAAATTACTTTTGATAATATTTCCGAAAAAATGCGTCGGTTGTCAGGCGCCCGACTTTTGGATATGTGAAAGTTGTTTGAATAAAATCCCAAAATCAAAAGAAACTATTTTCCCTTGGGCGACTTCGGTTTTTAAATATCAAAATCCACTTGTCAGGAAAATAATTTGGCTTATAAAATTCAACAAAAAGCATTCTGTTTTGCACGATATTGAAAAGCCCGTGCAAGAAAGTTTTGAAAATTTTTTGAAAAATAATTCTTTGGAAGGCAAAAAAATTATTCTCGTGCCAATTCCAATAACAAAACAAAGTAAAACAAAAAGAGGATACAATCAGTCAACCTTAATTTGCAAAGTTTTAGCCAAAGAAAATAAAAATATAGAAATTAACGAAAGTATTTTGGCAAAATCTTTTAATCACGCACCACAAAATAAAATAAAAGACAGAAACAAAAGAATAAAAAATATTAAAAATTCTTTTAAGGTTGTTTCAGGAAATTATCTGCGGGATGAAATAATTGTTTTGATCGATGATGTGGTAACAACCGGCGCAACAATCCAAGAAGCAAAGAAAACTTTAAAAAATTCAGGCTTCAAAAAAATTTACGGATTTTCACTGGCGCATTAAAAGAGCGCGCCTTACGGCGCGCTCTTTTAATGCATTCAAACCTGCGGAGGATGAGAGATTCGAACTCTCGGAGGGTTTTACCCCTCGGCGGTTTAGTAAACCGCTGGTTTCAGCCACTCACCCAATCCTCCAATAAGTAATATCTTACTTATATATAAAATCTAAAAGCAAATTTTATGTTTCTAACCCCTAACCCATTCTTTTTATCTTTATAACTATAAGACAAATTATTGTATTCGTTCTTTCGATTCCTCACACAAAATACATAAATGTATTTTGTTCGTCTCCACAAAACCTAGCTTTGCGGGGCTTTTAGCGGTGTTTGTTGGACAAAGTTCCGAAGCTATTTCGAGCAAAATCCAAATGATTAAAATTACTAATGCCGGACTCGGCAGGGCGAAACAATTTGTCTGGGGGAAAGGATTCGCCCTGCCTCGGCTGATTTCCCGCCCGCAGGAGGGGTCTGGGGAGGAATGCGGGCGGGATTTCGGCCCGGGATTCTTTTTCTTTTCGCCAATGATCAAATACATATGCTAACTATAGTATGTAGAACTAAAATTAGCAAGAGCATGTATACTATAGTTAGCTTTAAATAAAAGTATGAGTAAAACAACTTTAGAAAAATTTGGTGAAAAGGTCAGAGAAGAAAGATTGAAACAAGGTCTTTCTCAAGAGGAACTTGCAACAAGGGCTGGTGTTCACCGTACTTATATTGGAATGATTGAAAGAGCAGAAAAGAACATTACTCTTGCAAATATAGAAAAAATCATTAAGGCATTAAATTTTTCAATTAGCGAAATCACTGACTTATAAATATATGAAAAGAAAAAGGCCCTAAATTACCACAATTGTTAGATAGAAAAATCTACAAAACAGGTCAAACCAGAGGAGCTGATGATGATGTGATTTTTCAAAATAGAGTCGGTAGAAACAGTACCGTGCTTATACCTTTTCAATTTTGGAATGAGAGTTTTGCATACCCAGATGGTGAAACCAGCTTTGAAAATGGTTTTATTGTTTTACTTACACCCTCGGTATATTTTGAAGATAAAAATATTGCAGATACCCTGAAAAATAAATCGTTAAGATTAGGAGAAAACTGTTTGGTGTTTTACGAGACACGAGCGGATTGGGATAAATATAATCCAAGTAAACTTAAATGGAGTCCTGCTGAAAGTAGAATTTCTCCTTTGGGCGGAAATTATGTTGCAAGAGTGCCAGCCACAACAGCTGATAAGTAATGGTTCCGAAGATTATTCGAGGTTTTACAACAACTTCTGGTAAGGGTGCGGGGATTAGGTTGTATGAATATACGCGAGCTCCAACACAATTTTGAAATGTCGTCTCCAGCTCGAAGCAATTTTCTGGCTCTGTCATGATTCAATCGATGTCCGTTTCAAATAATGGAATGACACGAGAAGATGCAGAAAAAAGAAAGAATATCGTTCTAGAAAATTGCAAAAAAAGAAGGACTGCTTGATTATAAAAAATTGAATAAGGCAAGAATGATTGATAGTAATAATCAAACTACTTGTCCATTATGTTTAGAGCTATTAACTGGAGCAGGTTTTTTTTAATCGAATGGCACAAGCTGAGGGTCGAGAAGTTCCCGATCTAACTGTTACCGAAATTAACCTTTTTCATATCAATGAATTAAGATATGGAGTTTACAACCATAAACCTTACAATTTAAGTTGGGGACACCATCATTTGCAATGTGGTTACAAAAGATTCTGGTATTACCAGAAACACTAAAATGGATGAAGGGTGTTTTAGACAGGAATAACGGGTGGCTTCAAAATATAAACTATAAGTTTGGCTTGGTGGTTTTCTGACATGACAGACCTTGAGTGGTGTCAGAAATATTTTATAATTATTGTCTTCTATATATATTTTAATAATTTTGTAGTTCTATTAAACCAATCACTCTCAATTTCTATGGAAATTGAATGTCTATAAATTTTAATGCAGCTACCGCCGTAGAACCTGAACCAGAAAAACAATCCAACACAATATCATCAGTGAAAGTTGTTGAAGCTATTGCGTGCTCAAGAAGTGTAATCGGTTTTTCCGCAGGGTGTTTCCCTTTGTGAGGTCGATATTGGGAAAAGTCCATATATCAGTGAATTCTTTTGTTTTATCAATAATAAATGGCCTAACAACATCCTGGTAGCTGGCATCGATTTAATCTTTCCAGTCTTTAACATTGCGTCCTTAATCTTTTCATACTGAATTTTACTGGGAACATTTCTTCCTGCTTCCCAGTTCGAAACTGCCCCTCCGTGATTTACTTTTCCATAAGCACCAATAATCTCTGTAAGTTTGTTTGAGAGTTAAACCAGATTGTTTTCTAAATTCTTTTAAAACACTTCCAAAATATGACCTATGGAGATTTCCATTTGTGGCTGGTTCTGCAAAAGGGAAATTATTCTTTCTGAGTGGTCATACCATTGGCGAAGCGATTCTTTATTCATCTTTTGTTTCCATCCATCGAATCCTGGATCGTTGGGCTTTTTGTCCAAACTATTTGTGAGAGTATATTAAAATCTCTAGAAAAAATATTTTCCAGTTTTCCAGCCATGGAAGGTGAACAAAAACAAAACAATGAGCCGTTAGGTTTTAGTATCCTTGTCCATTCTTTTGAGTATTGGTACATCCATTCAAGATAATGCTCATCTTCTTGAAAAGCCGTATCGCCATAAATATTTTTCTTCTTTGTTGAATGATACGGAGGGTCAGTGAGAATCAGTGAAATTGAATGATCGGGAATATTTTCAAAACCTGAAGAGAATCACCCTTGATTGCGAGTGCTCGTGTAGTTTTGAAAGTGTTGGTTTTGCCAACACTTTCTATAATTTTGAAAATCTTTTTTACGATTCATAAATGTTTTACTTGCTAACTTTAGTATACAGGAATATAATAAATCAAGCAATAGCAAAAAATTCAATTTTGTTATTCTTCGATTAACGGAAGTATTGGCGAAAAGAAAAAAGAATCCCGCCGAAATCCCGCCCGCATTCCTCCTCAGACCCCTCCTGCGGGCGGGAAATCAGCCGAGGCGGGCGAATCCTTTCCCAGACAAATTGTTTCGCCCTGCCGAGTCCGCATTAGTAATTTTAATCATTTGGATTTTGCTCGAAATAGTTTCGAACTTTGTCCAACAAACACCGCAAATTTACGGAAATTTGCGGAGACGAGAGATTCGGGGTCAAGTTTCTAAGCTCAGATTTCGCTCTACGAGCTCATCTTCCTTCAGAACTTCCTCCCCGGACACCGGCGACAAGCACTCGCAAGGCTCGTCTTGTATACCGCCTCCGTCTTTCGAATCCTCACGAACACAAATAAATTTGTGTTCTCGCTCCCTGATATTCCTGCGTTCAATACTCTGCGGAGACGGAGAGATTCGAACTCTCGGGGCCGATTAAAGCCCACCTCCTTAGCAAGGAGGCACATTAAGACCACTCTGACACGTCTCCGTATAAGGCCTAGATTAACATAAAAAACAACATTATAAAAGAAATTTTAATATCATTGACAAGTATAAGTATTAAGCCTAATATCAAATTGAACGAACACATTTCAAAATGAAAAGGTACTACAAACTTGAAGAGCTTGTGAAAGCTATTGAGGAAAGAATGGTAGATCTGCGAGAAGATACTGGCAGACAATATCGATCTTTTCAAAACTGTTCCGAGTTCATCGAACAATCACCAGGCATGGAAGGGTGGATTATTACGACCATGTTATGGAGTGCATGAACTTTGCAATCTATCTATATGACTGTATGAGTTACTTGAGGAAACTCAACTTCACAATATCTGATGCACTTTTGATACTTTTCCTTCATGATATTGAGAAACCCTGGAAGTACGATATCGTAGAAGGAAAAGCGGTAATCAAAAGAAAGTCTTTACAGCAAAGATGCTCAAAGACTTTCGAGAAAAACAGCTTCACAGATATGGAATAAGCTCACACCAGACCAAGAAAACGCAATGAAATATGTTGAGGGTGAGTACAAAGATTACATCCCACAAAGACGTACCATGAATGAACTTGCTGCATTTTGTCACATGTGCGACATGGCAAGCGCTCGGATATGGCACAACCAACTTGAAAATGGTGATGCGTGGAGTGGCAAGTTTTAACAACAGCACAATTACGAGAGCGGGAAATTTTCCCGCTCTTTGCTTTTCTTGATATAATAAAGCAAATGATAAGTACCGATACTTTTTACGAAGACTTGCCTGTAATTAAAAAAGATTTAGAAGAAGCTCTTACAAAAGAAGAGTATTTTAAAAGTGTCCCGAACAACTGGTCAATCATCGTTACCGATATCGAAAACTCAACAGAACAATTTGGAAAAGGAAGGTATCAAGAAATGAATATTATTTCCGCCAGCTCAATTATTGTCGCGCTAAATATTGCTGAAAAATACAAAATCGAAATTCCCTTCATATACGGCGGAGATGGAGCTTCGATAATCGTTCCGAAAAAAATTTTGGCAGAAGTTTTAGAAGCTTTGGCAACACTTCGAAACAACGCACTTTACAATTTCCGACTTTCGCTTCGGGTTGGATCAATCTCTATCGAAAGCTTGAAAGAATACGGACATAGATTGAAAGTTGCGAAAATAAAAATTGTAGATAATTACACGCAAGCCATTTTCTTGGGGGCGGGACTTAGCCAAGCTGAAAAAATTATTAAATCAGACAAAAGATTTATAACAAAAAGAGAGGGTGATTCTGGTAAATTAAATTTAAGCGGACTTCAGTGTAGATGGAATGAAATAGAGCCACCAGCGCACAAAAAAGATGTTTTGGTTTTAATAATCAACCCAATTAAAAAACAAAAGCAAACGATAATCTATCAACATGTTTTAAGAGATATTGAAAATGTTTATGGATCTTTTCGAAGACGCCATCCAATCTCTGGAAAAGAAATCGGGCACAGTTCTGATTTTAAAACGCTTTCTAGGGCATCGTATTTAAAATACGGAAAACTAAATATTTTCTACACCGGTTTTCAAATGTTCAAATCATTTTTAAGTAAAATGTATATTCGAACGAATATTAAACTCCCAATTCAAATTCACGAAGACTATATCCAGGGCGATATTGCCACCGCAACCGACACTTTAAAAATCGATGGCTCTTTAAAAACGATTATTGCTGGAACAAAAAAACAAAGACTAGAACTTTTGAAAAAGCTCGAGCGTCGTGAAAGAAATAGAGAAATTTTGTTTGGTCATTTTGGAACAGATTCAACAACAATAACCTGTTACGTCCACAAGCGAGAAAAAGAATATATAAACTTTATCGACGGAACAGACGGCGGATATGTGAGAGCCGCACAGGAATTAAAAAACAAACTAAGATACGGAATAAATTACAAAAATATTATATAGGAAGTTCTACAGAAAACTGACTTCCCTTTCCCTGTCCATCTGAATGCGCAAAAATATTTCCATGATGCGTTTCAACTATTTTCTTTGCGAGATAGAGCCCAAGTCCAGAACCAGACTTTGAAGCCTTGCCGGCCGCTCCGCGCAAAAACTTATCGAAAAGATCTTTTAACTCTTCTTTTGAAATTCCAGGTCCTGTGTCAGAAACAGTTACGACAACTTTTTTGTCTTTTTTCAAAAGACTGACCACAACAGAACCTTTTTCTGTATATTTTATCGAGTTGTCTATCAAGTTAACAAAAACCTGTCTTAGCTTGTTTGGATCAGCAGAAACAACGCACGGCGAATTTTCAAACTCAAAAGAAAGATCAAGACCCTTTTTCTCTGCCGACATTTTAAATTCTTCGACAATACTTCCTATAAAATCCAAAAGTTCGACTTCTTCTTTTTTAATAACCATTCCACCTTGCTCTATTTTTGAAATATCCAAAAGGTCGTTTACTGTATCGATCAAATCATCTGTTGTCTTTTTCAAATGAGCAACTGTTTCTGCGTCGTATTTTGTTTTTAGTGAATCGAGCCCCCATTTTATTGAAGTTAGCGGACTTCTAAGCTGATGAGTTGCAAAAGAAAGAAATTCGTTTTTCTTTTCGTCCAGAAATGTAAGCTTTTTATTTAAGTTATCTAGACTAAGTGCGCGGTTTTTCTCTCTTTTGTTAATTGAAGTTATGGTTTTTCCAAGCAATACAAGGGCAAAGAGTGTGCTTAGAATGATCAGGTTTTTTGAATAGTCGTCCGGAATAAAGATGAGACTTCCCACGAGTGCAACAGAAGAATATATTAGAACTTCTGATCTGTAAAATTTAAAGGAAAATATTTCGTATTCCACAGCAGTCAGAGCAAACAGCACAACACACACGACCATACCAATTGGAATTATTATATTAATAGTATAAAAACTAGTGACTTCACTAATAATATTTACAATCAAAAATACAGAGAAGAGCGCAGAAACACCTAGCATAACTCTTTTCTTGTAAGATGATTCATTTTCAGACTCTTCATTTAATTTTTTGAAACCCATAACACCAACCAAAATAAGTATTAGGGTTTGAATTCCGTAGAAAACATTCCAGAGGTTACCGGGCACACCCTCGCAAAGCTCTTGGTCGTAGCTTAAAATATTTAGCTGGCTGTTAATTAGAAAAAGAGAAAGTATCGGCAAAAGTAAATTTACATATTTGAATTTATGTAGAAACGGAGATTTGCCGACGATGTAAGAAATAAGAAAGATTATCGAAGCAAAAAACAAACTCTCAAATACAATAGACATCTTCCAACTGTATAATATTGTTTGATGATACACGGCAGTCCATTGAATTATTTCGTTTGCAAGCCAGAGCGAGAAGAATAAAGCGGTTGAAAAAAAAGACAGTGAAAGTTTCGAAAACTTGTCACGAGAAACAGAGACAATAGCAAAAACCATTGCTATTAAAATCGTCGGTATGTACGCATAAAAAAGAAGTTTCGGCGCTATTGTAAAATCAAACATACCTAAAAAACCAGGAATGGCATCTCCGCACATTTTTAAGTTATCCAAAATAGGCATTATGTATTTACTTATTTATTATAGTAAAATTATATCATGAAAATATTATTTGTATCTAAAAATCTCATTGGTGGAGATCTCGCACGAAAGCTACATGAAGAAGGTAACGAAGTTAAACTATTTATTGGTGATCTGAAATCAAAAAAAAATTTAGACGGTATTGTTCCAAAAACAGAAAACTGGGAACTCGAGCTTGATTGGGTAAAAGAAGACGGCCTCATAGTTTTTGATGATATTGGATACGGAGAAACTCAAGACTATTTAAGAAAAGAAGGTTTTAATGTTTTTGGCGGAAGCGCTGAAGCAGAAAAACTTGAAATAAACAGAGAGTATGGCCAAGAGATGTTTAAAAGGCACGGAATACTCACGACAAAACTTTTTGATTTCCAATCTCCAAGCGAGGCACTGAAATTTGTCACTAAAAACGGTGGACGTTGGGTTATTAAACAAAACGACCATATTTCAAAAGATATTACCTACATAGGAAACACAGAATCTGGAGAAGATGTCATTTCGGTATTGCAAAACTACATAACCGACCCAATGATAAGCAAACACCCAATAACTCTACACCAATTCATAAATGGTATCGAAATCGGAGTCGGAAGATATTTTAATGGTAAAAAATGGATTGGTCCGACAGAAATAAATTTTGAACATAAGAGATTTTTTCCAGGAGACATCGGTCCACTAACCAGTGAAATGGGAACGCTCGCGTGGTATGAAGAAAAAGATAATTTTTTATTTAATGAGATACTCTCGCCTTTTGAAGACTTTTTAAGATCCACAAACTTTCGTGGTGATTTTGAAATAAATTGTATCGCCAACGAAAAAGGGGTCTTCGCTATCGAAGCAACAACAAGGCTCGGCACACCCATAATTCATCTTCAACAAGAAATCCACATTTCGCCTTGGGCTGACTTTTTACTTGCCATAGCAAAAGGAGAAGACTTTGAACTAAAATACAACAAAGGTTGCGGCATAGTGATACTTTTAGCTGTCCCGCCATTTCCTTACACAAAAGGTGTATCAAGAACAGAACATGCATATGAAAATATTGCAATTTATTTTGAAAATCTAACAGAAGAAGAAAAATCTCACCTACATTTTGAGGATGTGATGCGTGACGAAAATGGCACTTATCGAATAGCTGGACAAGATGGATATGTTGGATACATTACCGGCCTTGGCGAAACAGTAGAAGAAGCGCGTGCTAAAGTTTGCAGTATCGCAGAGAAAGTTATTATTCCAAAAGTCATGTACAGAAATGATATCGGTTTAAAATTTATTCAAGAAAACCAATTTAAACTTAAAAAGTTTGGATATTTAGAATAAGATAAAAGGTAGTCCAGCTATCGTCAGAAGTATTCCTATAACCTGAATAATTCTTTCTTTTACAGTAAGGGATTCTTCACTTTTTGTCTTTGAAAAAAGAGCAATAACAAGACCAAATATAATCACAATCACCGGCTGGAAAGAACCTACAAGCGACACCAGTGCAACAGGCGCAAGAAGTGAGGCGTAATTTGAAATCATTGTACCTGCGATAAATAAGAATTCGTTTACTGCGTTTATAGAATAAAATTTTAGTCCTTTGTTTACAAATATTTTTAGAAACGAATCTCTGTACGGCTTTATAAAAATAAAAAATATCAAACCTAGAATACTTAACCCAACGTATTGCCAAAATGAAGAAACCCAGAAAGACTGCACATCTGATCCGAATTTAAAAAGAATAGTCATAAGACCATAGGCAAAAGAAGCAAAAAACATGAGTAGGGCTACTTTCTTTTTAAATAGGAGTCCGAGCTCTGTTCTTTTAAAAGAGAGAAAGATAAGACCAGTAGTGATGACTAAAAATCCTAAAAATTGAGTTTTTGTTATAACTTCACCTAAAACCAAAAAACCTAGCACGAGATTAAATATTGGAATTGTGTTAAACCACGCCGTAACAGATGCGATGTCATCCTCCATAACAGCATAAAGATAAGCTAAAACAGAAAGACCTTCAAGGAATCCAACGACAATAAGAATAAGTCTGGTTTCTTTTACAACACTGAAAACTTCTGGGTTAAACAAAAAAGTAATCGGTAAGATCAAAACACCGACAAGACACGACACTATAATGAGTGATCCGACCCCATGAGATTCGCCTCCAGTTTCATCTTTTATAAAATGCTTTACTAAAAAAGCATCGATGTGGTTACCTAAGGCCCATACAACAGGAGCCAAAAGTGCTAATATAAACCATTCCATCACACAATAATAGCAAGGGCTTACAAACCGAGCAATCCACAATGTTTGCGATGTTTTGTATGTCGTAGTAAAATAAAAACGTATGAGTAAAAAAATTCTAATAATTGAAGATGACACATTTTTACAAGGTTTAGCAGCTAATAAATTAGGCGATGCTGGTTTTGAAGTAACAACAGCTTCTGATGGAGACGAAGCGATGACAGAACTTGCAAAAGGAAAGTTTAACTGTATTCTTTTGGACTTGATGCTTCCAGACATATCAGGTTTTGATATTTTGAAGAACATACGAGAAAGTTCAAAATCTGTTCCGGTTATTGTTTTCTCAAATCTTTCAGAAGACAACGATATCAAACACGCAACAGATCTTGGTGCGACAGACTATTTGGTAAAGTCCAACTTCACACTCGAAGAGCTCGTAGAAAAAATTGAAAAAACACTTTCGTAAAAGAAAAAAGACCGGCGCCTTCGGCGCCGGTCTTTTTTGTTAAGAAGAAAGAAGATAACGTATTTTTGCTATAATAAACCCATGCAAATAACCGACCCGCTAGAAAAACACTTTAGACTAAGTCCGGCGCAAAAATCAGCCCTGAAAAGACTTGGTCTTGTAACCCTCCAAGACATTCTTTTCTATTTCCCTGTTCGCTACAGCGACATTAGTGAAATAAAAATGATTCGCGACCTTTTGCCGGGCGACGTGGCGACAGTTTATGGAGAAATTTCTGGACTAAAAACAAAAAAAGCATTCAAAACAAAAATCCCGATGGCGGAAGGCGTGATAGACGATGGTTCTGGAAAAATAAAAGTCATGTGGTTTCGCCAAGCCTACATCGCAAAAATGCTCCATGACGGACAAAAAGTTTCTCTGACTGGGAAAGTTGCCGATAGTAAATACGGCCTGACGATGCAAAACCCAGAATACGAAAAAACAAATTCCCTGCCGATAGACGTTCACAATTCTCTTTTTCACAAAGGCGACGACGAAAAACAATTTCACTATCCTGTTTACAAAGAAACAAAAGGTATTACTTCAAAATGGATTTATCACGCGATAAATAAAATAGTTGCGAGCGGTATTGTAAAAAATCTTGAAGACTATATTCCAGAAAATATTTTAAAAAAATATAACTTGCCAAAGCTCTCTACGGCGCTGGTTTGGATTCATATGCCAAAAAACCAAAAAAACAGCGAAGCTTCGAGAAAACGTTTTGCTTTTGAAGAAGTATTCTTTATACAACTCGACAGACAAAGAGAGAAAATTGAAAACCAAGAAAAGAAATCTTTTAAAATAAAAGTAGATAAAAAAGATATTGAAAATTTCACTGAAAGATTTCCTTTCAAAATAACGTCTTCTCAGGAAAATGCGATAAAAGATTTTTTGAAAGATTTTACAAAAGAACATCCAATGTCGAGACTCATCGAAGGAGATGTTGGTTCTGGAAAAACTGCCGTGGCTGCAACAGCGTCATATGCCGTGATAAAAAACCAGACCAGATCAAAAAGATTTTGGGAATTTGCAAGTCGCATATATGGCGCCGACAGAAATTTTAGCTGGACAACATTTTGAAAGCTTTATCGAATACTTTACTCACCTGCGAACGTACCAACGGTAGTTCGGTACGGGCTGGCACTGAATAAATAAGCTTTCTTTGACTGACCCTTCAAAGGTTGATCCATCTGGTTGGACCACAGTTTCAAAACCTCAACTTTTAAAATGGGTCGCCAATGGAGAGATTCCAATTCTAATCGGGACGCATTCGCTAATATACAAATCAGTTCAATTCAAACACTTGGCTCTTGGGATTGTCGATGAACAGCACCGCTTTGGAACAAAACAACGCGCAAAACTTGCAAACAAAGAAGGCTTCGCGCCACACTTTCTTTCAATGACAGCCACGCCAATTCCTCGAACTCTCGCTCTCACGATTTACGGCGACCTTGATTTAACGCTTCTCGATCAAATGCCAAAAGGTAGAAAACCAATAATCACAGATATTGTCGCGCCAGACAAAAGAAAAGAAGCTTATGAATTCATAAAAGAAAAAATGGCAGAAGGTCGCCAACTTTATGTTATCTGTCCGCGAATAGATGAACCGGATCCAGAAAAAGAATTCGCCCTCCAAGCAAAATCTGTTGTCGCTGAAGCAAAAAGATTAAAAAAAGAAATTTTCACAGACAAAAGTATTGATGTTCTGCACAGCAAAATGACAAAAACGCAGAAAGATTCTGTGATGGAAAAATTCTCTTCTGGGGAAATTGATATTTTGGTTGCGACGTCTGTTGTAGAAGTCGGAGTGAACGTCCCGAACGCCACAATGATTATCATCGAAGGTGCTGAAAGATTCGGCCTCGCTCAGCTTCACCAGCTTCGAGGTCGTGTGATTCGTTCGAACCATCAAGCGTATTGTTTTGTGATTTCAGAAACAAAAAGCGCAAAAAGTATGGACAGGCTAAAAGCTCTTAAAACTGCTAAAAATGGTTTTGAACTTTCAGAACTCGATTTGAAGCTTCGAGGTTCTGGAGATTTGGCGGGAATGAAGCAATGGGGTGTGACCGACCTCGGAATGGAAGCTATTAAAAATTTGAAGATGGTTGAAGCTGCACGAAACGAAGCCACAAATATTGTAAAAAATGACGGTCTGGAAAAACTCCCACAAACAAAAGCTGAGTTAGAACGAAGAAATCTAAAAATTCATTTTGAGTAAGCTAGAGATTTTTTATATAAACTCCAAAAGTATATTCCCCATCTTTATATTGAGAAATTTTTTTCATATTAAATTCACCAGTATGTAAACTAATCGATTTATTGTTTCTTACTGGGGCTTCACATATTTCTCCAATGTAAAGACTATACCCATTGTTTTTAGAAAAATCAAAAAGATGGTTATCTAATTTTCTTCCAATACCTGGAACTGTTCTATTTGACGCAACATGTTTCCCATACATTATTTTATTGTCTTTAACTATTTTAGGATCAATTCCTGTTTTTAAGACCCAACTAGGGTTTTCTTTTATCCATTTTCCCAAATCATAGGCAAGGAAATAACCGGCAATGTCACCATTCCCATTTTTAGCGACAATTAAAAATGATTCTTTTAGATTATCGGCGATTGCTCTCTCAATAACGTCTCTATTAATCTTTGTAGCTAAAAATCCACTTTTTCCAGGATCTTGATCTAAATCTTTATTTGATAATAAAACTGATTCTTGTACAGAAAGAATTCCTTCAACATCACCCTCTTTTGCAAACTCTATTTTAGACTCAAAATCAGGTTGCTCTTTATTATTTATTGGATTTTCCATATTTGTCCACCCTCTTGGATTCGAACCAAGGACCCCAGAGGTATAAGCTCTGTGCTCTAACCAACTGAGCTAAGGGTGGATTTTGGTTGGTCGATACGAAATAGTGTATACGAAAATCTTCTTTTTATCAAACGAAAAAGCGCCTTCGCTTGGAGGCGCTCTTCGATTGACGCTGTGTCAGTGATACCGGTCCGAGACCTTTTCCGGAATGGTGTATTTCCTGGGGGTTTCGGTAAATGATGCTCCGGAATACATCCGACCATAGCCGGACGGGAATTTGGCCGGTTTTTTCTCTGACCCTTCGAGTGGCTTTTCAGCCCCCGAAACACGGGTTTCGTTTTCTTCTTTTGTATCCATTGTGTATGAAGGTACTTGGTACCGAACGATTATACATTAAATAAACTAAAACAAAAGCGGGCTTGCCCGCTTTTGTTTTAGTTTATTCCATTTTTTTCTTGTATTAGTTCCCCCGCCTAAACTACTCTGTAGTATTTTCGGGTAAATCTGTTTTAGTTGGTTTTAAATCTTTTTTCGGAAGTTCTTTCAAAGGTATTTTATGTTTTTTCAAGAAGTCGTTGTATTCATCTTGTTCGAGAGTTTCTTTCTCAATCAAGATTTTTGCCATATCATCCAAAACTGCACGCTTTTCTGTTAGAACTTTTTCAGCAGTCTTAAGTCCTTCATCTATAAGTTTTTTGATTTCTTGATCAATAACATCAGACATTTTTTCTGAGTATTCATTTCCAAAACCTCTTCCATACATAACTTCAGAATCGCGACCTTCAAGAGCCACAGGACCAATAGCTTCAGACATTCCCCATTTCGTAACCATTGAACGAGCGAGTCTTGAAACAACTTGCAAGTCATTTGAAGGACCTGTTGTTATGTCTCCAAAAACTAATTTCTCAGCCACATATCCACCCAAAGTCCCTGCGATATCGTCTTTGAATTCAGCTCTGTTGTTTAAATATCTTTCTTCTAAAGGAAGATTCATTGTATATCCGCCAGCTCGTCCACGAGAAACAATCGTAACTTTGTGAACAGGATCTGAGTTTGGTAAAACAGACATTACAAGTGCGTGACCAGCTTCGTGATATGCCACGATCTTTTTCTCTTCTTCATTCATCAAGTGGCTTTTTCTTTCAGGACCAATCATAACCTTATCGATAGAAAGTAAAATATCATTTAAGGAAACTTTCTTTCTGTTCTCTCTCGCCGCTTTTATCGCTGCTTCGTTCATCAAAGAATACAAATCAGCACCAGAAAATCCAGGAGTTCTCTCGGCAACCAATTTCAAATTTACATCTTCCTCAAGAGGTTTTTTACGAGCGTGGATTTGCAAAATCTCTTCTCGGTCAGCCCGGTCTGGCAAATCAACAATAACTCGGCGGTCAAATCTTCCTGGCCGAAGCAAGGCGTTGTCCAAAACATCAGACCTGTTTGTCGCGGCGATAACAATAACTTTTTGGTTTTGATCAAAACCGTCCATTTCTGTAAGAATTTGGTTTAGGGTTTGTTCTCTTTCGTCGTTTCCACCACCAACACCACTTCCTCTTTTTCGTCCCACGGCGTCAATCTCATCGATAAAAACAATAGATGGCGCTGCTTTTTTTGCCATTCCGAAAAGGTCTCGCACACGCGAAGCTCCGACACCGACAAACATTTCCACGAAGTCAGATCCAGAAAGATGAAAGAACGGAACATTGGCTTCTCCAGCCACAGCTCTCGCCAAAAGAGTTTTACCTGTTCCTGGAGCACCTTCCAAAAGAACACCCTTTGGAATATCTGCACCAATATCAATAAATTTTTTAGGATTTTTCAAAAAGTCTACAATCTCTTCCAGTTCTTGTTTGGCTTCTTTTACACCGGCAACATCTTTAAATGTAACTTTATTTTTATCGTTTGGATCTGTGATCTTTGCTTTTGATTGACCAAAAGAAAACGCTTGCATTCCCTGACCTTTTGCTTGTCTCATCAAAAACCAAAAGAAAATAACTATAAACAAAACTGGAATAAGAATTGGAATTATATTTAAAAGCCAAAATCCAAAACCTGATTCACTTTTTATTTCAATATCTGTTTTTGCAAGAGCGCTCGTCTCAACTCCGTAGTTTGAAAGAGTTTCTGTTAGCGATGCTTCACGTTCTTTTTTTGAAACATATTCTGTTTTTGCTTCATCGTTTAAAACAATCGAAAGCTTATCGCCTTCAACCAAAATCGATGAAACTTCTCCTTGATTTATAAGAGTTGATAAAAATGAAAGTGAAATATCTTCTGGTTTTGAAGATTTTTTATCAACCAAAATTGAATAAAGTGCGGTAAAAGCCAGGAAAACAAAAAATGCTGTCCAGAGCTTGTTTAAAAAACTCCCATTTTTACTATTTTTATTTTTCTTGTTATTTTTTGACATTTGTTTGATATACCTATTTTCGGCTTAACGGTCGTGCTATTATACAATATAATAGACCAAATATAAACACCTTATGACTTTACTGCAAAAGAACAAAAAGGCAAGCTTTAATTACGAAATTCTGGAAAAATACACCGGAGGTCTTTCGCTTTTTGGATTTGAAGTAAAGACAATAAAAAAGCAACTTGGCGGATCGATAAGCGAAGCATACGTTAAAATACAAGGCGATGAGGTTATTTTAGTTGGCGCTCACATACCGCCATATCAGCCAGGAAACACACCCGACGACTACAACCCATACCGAGAAAGAAAAATACTTTTAAAGCGAAAAGAGATAGAGGAGCTGAAAAAGAAGGTAAAAGAATCTAACTTGACAATAGTGCCTATTTCGTTGTATAATAAGGGTAGATATGTGAAAATCGATATTGCACTAGCGCGTGGTAAGAAAAATATTGATAAGCGTCAAAGTATAAAGAAGCGAGACATTGAAAGAGATTTGGGGAGAAGATTAAAAAACTAATTC
>JAWKSM010000006.1:0-33572 GCA_041389065.1 Minisyncoccota bacterium | reverse complement strand
TAAATTCAGTATCTGGAAATTATACAACAGTACAGACAACCGGAAATTGTGTAGAAAAAAGCTCTGTGTCAAGTGAGGCAGAGAGTGCTCTTGCAACTCAAGATTCAGGTTACGACTACCCACTAGGAATTATAACTTTCAGTGTTGATTGTAAGGACGTGGGAGAGACAGCAACAGTGTCGGTATATTGTTTCTGCGAAAATACTCCAGTTAGTGGAACTATCGCCAGAAAATACAGCGAATCAACAGGTGAATATACAACAATTGATTCTGCGGTAATTGAAGAAGTGACTATCGACGGACAAAGAGCTTTGAAAATGACATATGATGTAACAGATGGTGGAGCTCTTGATGAAGATGGTTTGGAAAATGGAACAATTGTCGACCCAGTTGGATTTGCTAGGGTTGCAGCAACTTCTTCGGGCGGTAGCTCATCTGGATCAAAGCCAAGAAAAGTTGTTGTTCAAAATACTGAAAACAACGAATCGCCAAACACACCGATAAACGAAGATTCTTGTGAAAAATATTCTTTCATGTCTCCAATGAAAAAAGGTTCTAAGTTTGGTGAAGTTTCAAAATTACAAGAATTGCTAAACAAGAAGGGAATAAGTGTTGGTATTGTCGACGGACTTTTCGGACCTCTGACAGACATGGCGGTAAAACAATTTCAGTCTCAAAACTCTTTGGATTCTGACGGTATTGTCGGACCAATGACAAGAGGTGTGCTTAATAAAGTTTGTAAATAAAAGGCAAAAAACCCAGACCTGCAAAGGTCTGGGTTTTTTGGTATAATTAAAATATGTTTGAATTACCAAAACTTAAATATTCATACGACGCTCTAGAGCCCTTTATTGATGCAGAAACTATGGAAATTCACCATAGAAAACATCATGGTGGCTATGTTGAAAAGTTAAATAAAGCAGTTGAAGGAACAGAATGGGAGAATAAAAACATTGAAGATATTTTAGAAAATGTTTCAAATCTCGACAGGTCTGTCAGAAACAACGCTGGAGGTCACTGGAATCACTCTTTTTTCTGGGAAATTTTGTCACCAGAAAAATCTATGCCGACCGGCAATCTTTCAGAAGAACTAAATAAAACTTTTGGAAGTTTTGAAGAATTTAAAAATAAATTTTCAGAATCAGCAAAGTCACTTTTTGGTTCTGGTTGGGTTTGGCTTGTAAAACAAGAAGGTGGTTTGAAAATTATTCAAACACCATTGCAAGACAATCCTCTTATGGGGGATGCAAAAGAAAAAGGTGTGCCAATATTAGGTCTCGATGTTTGGGAACATGCTTATTATCTAAAATACCAAAACAAACGCGCGGATTATATAGAAGCTTTTTGGAATGTTGTGAATTGGAAAAAAATATCAGAAATTTATGGATCTAGATAAAAGAAAACAAGAATTATCAGAACTTGAGCGCGAAGTGACTCAAAACAAAGGCACCGAAGCGCCTTTTTCTGGTGAGTTTTTAAATAATAAAGAGAAGGGTAAATATGTTTGTAAGGTTTGTGGTCAAGCACTTTTTTCTTCAGATGCTAAGTTTGATTCTGGAACGGGTTGGCCGAGTTTTGACAAACCAGAAAATTTGGAACATGTATTATTGGTTTCCGATGATTCGCACGGGATGAATAGAACAGAGGTTCAGTGTCGCAATTGTGGCGCTCACCTAGGACACGTGTTTAGCGACGGACCAAAAGATACAACAGGTGAAAGATATTGTATAAATTCATGTTCATTAGATTTTAAGAAGGATAATTAAAAATATATGAAAATAATTCCAAAGACAGAAAAGCTAACAGTTAAAGATGCAGAAAAACTTATTGAATTTTTAAATAAAGAATATTTTAAATTACATAAAAAATACGAGGATCTTTTTTGGGTTTCTTATATGGGCGATCATTCTGTAGACGAAAAATTTACTAAAGCTAAAAAAGAACTTGATGAATTTAAAGCCAATACACAACTTTCTGAAAGAGTTAATGTGTTTATTAAAATTGTGCCAGTTAAATTAAAAGAAAGATTCTTACTTTGGAAAAGATTTTTTAGTGTATATCAAACTCCAAAAGACCTACTTGAGTTAAAAGATAGAATAATCAAGTTAGAATCTAAGATGAAAAAAGATCAGAGTGAGTTTCCTTATGGTTACAAAGACTCAAAAACAGGGAAATTTATACCTGCTTCAAACGGTAAGCTCAGACTTATGGTTGGTATTGAGGATGAAGAAAGCATAAGAAAAGCCGCTTATGATTCACTTCAAGAAAGTGCCCCAGCTTTTGTTGATGATTATCTTAAATACGTTTCTCTCATGAACGAGTTTGCTAAAAAACTTGGTTTTGAAGACTTTTATGCATACAAGGTTTTTGTTGAAGAAGGGATGACAAAGAAAGAATTATTTGAAATTTTCGATAAAATTTTTGATAAAACTAAATCTGCGTTTGTGGAGGTTGCAAAAATTGCGGAAGGTAATCCAAAAATGAAAAAACCTTGGAATTTCTCATATATGATTTCTGCGGATTTTGAAAAAGAAGAAGATCCATATTTTCAGTTTGATACAGCTTTAGATGTTTGGACTAAAACTTTTGCCAATCTAGGAGTTGATTTTCGTGGAAGTAAAATAAAACTAGATTTACTAGATAGAAAAGGTAAATATTCAAATGGTTTTTGCCACTGGCCAGAAATTATTAGATTTGATGGAAATAAAAGATTAACAGGGCAGGCTAATTTTACCTGTAATCTAGTCCCTGGAACTATCGGTGCCGGTGAAGATGGGATCCATACTCTGTTCCATGAGGGTGGACATGCTGCTCATTATTTAAATTCTGATACTAGAGATGTTTGCGTAAATCACGAATATCCACCAAGTTCAACAGCTTGGGCAGAAACACAAAGTATGTTTATGGATACTATTTTTTCGAGTATCGAATGGAAAACAAAATATGCTAAAAACAAAGATGGTAAAAATTACCCTTTTGATTTATTTCAAAGAAAATTAGAAAAACTTCATGCATTTTCACCTCTTCGTATGATGGGAATTATGAGTGTTATGTATTTTGAAAAGGAGATTTATGAGACAAAAAATCTAACAAAAGAAAAAGTTATTAAAATAGCCAAGAGTATAAGAAATAGGTTTTCTGCATTTAAACATAATTCCGTTATGTTATTAAATGTTCCGCATATTTATTCTTGGGAAAGCGCCTGTTCTTATCATGGTTATGGATTAGCCGAACTCGCCTTAAGTCAATGGAGAGAATATTTTTTCAAAAAATATGGATACATTGTAGATAATAAAAAAGTCGGTAAAGAGATGCTAAAAGTTTGGAAACTTGCTTCATCAAAAACTTTCCCAGAATTTGTAAAAATGGCAACAGGTAAAAAATTGTCTTCTGATTCATTTATTCGATCTGCAACAAAAAGCAAAAAAGAAGTAATTAAAATAGCTAAAGAAAGAATAGAAAAACAAAAAACTATAAAAACTAAAAATAATAATGATATTGGTGCCAAGATCGAGCTTGTTCATGGTAAAGAAAAAATAGCCGATAATTCAAAGGGTTTTGATTTAATGGTTAAAAAATATAATACTTGGCTTAAAAAACAAAAATAAAATAATCAAAAGCCCTGACTTATCAGGGCTTTATGATAGGAATCTGCAGACAAAAGATAGGTCAGCTCCGTAGAATCCGATTTTTGGACCAAGGCTTTTCAACTCACCCACATTTTTATATTCTCCAACAACACTCTCTTCCTTATCGTCATTTATTTTGTAGACGACTATTCTACCTCCTGGAAATCTGCAAAACTCCCACTTGCCAATACCAATCTTTTCGATTGGTATACACCTTATGCATCCAATCTTTTTCATGGTCAGCTTTTTAATAATTATAACTCTTTTTAATCAATTTTTGGGCGTGTTATAATCAAAATATGAAAAAAGATGAATCTGTATTTCTTGAGGAATATAAGCGTTTAAATAAGGCTCAAAAGGAGGCTGTCGACTCTATCGAAGGTCCTGTGATGGTTGTGGCTGGTCCTGGAACAGGGAAGACTCAAATCCTCTCTCTTAGAATTGCAAATATTTTACGTCAAACAGATGTTGCTCCAGAAAACATTTTGGCTTTGACCTTTACTGAGTCTGGTGTGGCAAACATGAGAAAAAGACTAACAGACTTTATTGGATCGTCAGCATATTCGGTTGTAATAAAAACATTCCATGGATTTGCAAATGACGTTATAAAAGACAATCCAGAAAATTTTCCAAGAATTATCGGTTCAAAAAATATAACCGAAAGCACGCAAATTTCTTTGATTGAAGACGTGATAATAAACACAAAGCTTGATCTTCTAAAACCTTTTGGTGACACACTTTATTACACAAAAGCTATAAATTCTGCGATAAGTGATTTAAAAAGAGAAGGTGTTTCTCCAGAAAATTTTGATAATATTGTTTTTAGTTCACAACGTGATTTTGAAGAAATTTCTGATTTGTATTACGAAAAAGGTGCACACAAAGGAAAAATGCGCGGTCAATACAAAGACTTAAAAAAGCAAATAGAAAAAAATAGGGAGCTGGCTTTGGTTTATAAAAACTACGAAGAGAAACTTGTTGAAAGAAGACAATACGATTACAACGATATGATAATGGAAGTTTTAAAAGCAATGAGAGAAGATGGTGATTTGCTTTTGCGACTTCAAGAAAATCATCAATATATTCTAGTCGATGAACACCAAGACACAAACAATGCGCAAAATAAAATACTTGAACTTTTGGTAAATTTTCATGATAATCCAAACCTTTTTGTTGTGGGTGATGAAAAGCAATCTATTTTTAAATTCCAGGGTGCCTCTCTTGAAAATTTTTTCTATTTCAAGCATTTGTATCCTTCGGCAAAACTTATAACTCTCACAGAAAATTATCGTTCAACACAAACTATATTAGACTCAGCACATTCTCTTTTAGCTGGACGAGAAAAACTCTCTGCCAACTCAAAAGAAAAAGAAAAAAATATTCACTTCTACACTTTTCCCGATGACGCAAGTGAGCAATATTTCATCGCTTCTTCAATTCAAGAGAAAATAAAAAATGGTGAAAACACTTCATCTTTGGCTGTCTTATATCGAAACAACAACGATGCTTTTCCCATCGCTGACATGCTTTCACGTTTTGGGATTTCGTATGTTATTGAATCAGACCAAGATATTTTGAGTGATTCTTATGTAAAGAAAATTATTACACTTGTAAAAGCTGTTCATAATTTCGGAGAAGATGACATTTTAGCCGAAGCGCTTTTTCTAGATATTTTTGAAATTTCGCCAATAGACGCTGTTAGGGTTATTAGAAGTGCAAAAGAAAAACGAAAATACAGTCTTTATGATGTTGTGTCGAACAAGGAAAATTTGTTGGAAGAAATCGCCCTTGAAAATAAAAATTCTTTTGCTGATTTCTATTCTAAATTAAGCTCGTGGGTTAAGTCTTCAAAAAATGACGAGCTTGTTGTTTGTCTTGAAAATATTTTACGACAATCTGGTCTTTTAAATATTATTTTATCCGACACCCCAGAGAAGCTTGAAACAATGAATATTTTTTTTGAAGAAGCTCGAAGTTTGCAAAGAGAAAATCCGGCGGCCAGACTTTCAGATTTTTATGATTATTTGCAAACAATCGAAAAGCATAAACTTTCTATCAAAAGAAAAGCAAAACCAATCGGAAGTGTTGTTCGTTTGATGACTGCACACCGATCAAAAGGTCTTGAGTTCGACTCTGTCTATATTTCTGGCGCCTATGATGGACACTGGGGGAATAAGTCAAAAAGAGATATTTTGAAACTTTTGCCTTCAGTATATTCTTTGATAAAAGACAAAAAAGAGAACCTGCCCGACTCTGTCATTCAGGCGGGCGACTTTGATTATTTTGATGGGGAAAATGACAATGAAGAACGAAGGCTTTTCTATGTTGCTTTAACTCGTGCTAAAAAAGAAATTCACATTTCTTACGGGTCTTTTTCGTCCGACGGAAGAGAGCGTGTTCCAACTCAATTTATTTCTGAAATAGATAGTATATTTATCGATGTTGTAGCTCCAGAAAATTTTATTGAAAAATTCCAAAAAGAAAAAGACATTTTGTTTAAAGAAAAGTTGATTGCGCCAACAAAAGAAGATTATAAAGAAAAGTATAAAGAGTTTGTGCAAGATAAATTTTTGTCTCAGGGTCTTTCTGTTACAGCGCTTAATAATTATTTAAAATCCCCGTGGCTTTATTTCTATAGAAATCTTGTTCGTTTACCCGAAGCTCAAAATAGAAGTCAGATTTATGGAACCGTAATTCACGAAACTCTGCAAAAGTTTTTCGATTCTTTGAAATACGAAGAACAAGGAAAAGAATTTTTGCTTAGAAATTTTGAGGAAATATTGTCTCGAGAAAGTCTTTCAGAAAACGAAAGAAATGATTTGCTAGACAAAGGATATAAAACGCTTGACGCATGGTACGAAGAAAACAAGAAAAGATTTCAAAAAGATGTTCTAACTGAATTTCGGGTAAATGGTGTATATATTACTCCGGAAATTAGATTAAATGGGGTTTTGGACAAGCTTGAGTTTGTGGACGGTAGCGACAGACATGTTCGAGTTGTCGATTATAAAACAGGAAAGCCAAAGTCAGAAAAAGTTGTGCGAGGAGAAACGAAAGATTCAAACGGCGAATATTACAGACAAATTGTTTTCTATAAACTTTTACTTAGTTTGTATAACGATGGAAAATACATAATGGATGAAGGTGTTTTGGAATTTGTCGAGCCAGATGAAAAAGGTAAATTTACAAAACACACTTTTTCTCCAACAGATGAAGAAGTCGAAAATTTAAAAAAGGAAATCGAAAGAGTCTCGGACGAGATTTTGAATTTGAAATTTTGGGATGCGCCTTGTGATCCAAAAGATTTGGGCGAGGGAAATGAGAAATATTGTGAACTGGTGGAAGAGATGAAAAAGAGGGAATAGAATTTATTCTGGTATTTTAATACTTGACAAAATATAATAAATATTATATGATTACACATATGAAAAATATTATAACTAGAGTTTTATTCTTCGGATTTTTTGTTTTTTTTCCAGCAACCATGTTTGCTGACGAGACTACAAATATTCCACAAGCTGTTGTTGGCTCGAGTAAAAACGAAGGTGCCTTTCTGCAATGGTTAAACGTTACTAATGCTAGTGATTATATTATTGAATATAAAGAATCAACGGATCAGAACTGGAATATTTATGAAGATGAATACTCGGCAATACGTGGTGTTAATGTTTTAAATCTTCAAAATAATCTATCTTATGATTTTAGGGTATCCGCAATTGTGGATGGTGAGTTGAGTAATCCTTCCTATGTTATTTCTGTAATACCAAAAAATCAGTTTGACAATGAAAATTCAAACACTCAAATAATTTCAACAGGTCAGAGTAATGCGCTAGGGTCTTTTGCTTTACCATACTTATCTACTGTTCAGCCATATAATAATAAAATGTTAAATTCAGATAGATCTACCTTTATTCCATTGATTGAACCAGCAACAGGTGTTATAGACTGGGCCACCGGCGAGAGTATGTCTAGTGGATTAGCTAACTCAATAACATCTTTTACTGGAGGTTTTAGTTCAAATTATTTCCCAATAATAATGAGCTTGAGAGGTTATGGTGGACTTACTTATACAGACCTTATGCAGGGCACTAGTTACTATAATGAATTAATTCAGGACGTAATTTCGTCAACAAATTTATCAATTGCTGAAAATAGAACTAACATAGTTAGGGGGCTAACTGTTGTTCACGGTGAATCAGATGAATCTAATAGTACCACTGCTGGTCAATATGAAGACTATCTTTTAGATTGGCAGAATGATTACGAGATAGATGTAAAAAATATAACAGGTCAAGAAGAGTCTGTGCCGCTTTTTCTAAATCAAATTAGTAGTCATCATTCTTTTGGTCATGCCGCTCCAACAATTGCACTTGCTCAGTTGTCTGCTGCTATTAATAATCCAGATAAAATTATTTTGGTTGCACCAAGTTATATTTTTGATTCAAATGACTGGATGTCTCACATGACAAATTATAGTTATAGAAGACTTGGAGAATATTTTGCAAAAGCCTATAAGAAAGTTGTGATTGATGGTGAAGAATGGAAACCTTTAATGCCAGAAGAAGTCACTATATCTGGAAATATTATACAAGCAAGATTCCATGTTCCTGTTCCCCCACTTGTCTTTGATACAAGTGCAGTGCTATTTAAACAAAACTATGGGTTTGAATATTACGATGAAAATAACTCTGCAACCATATCAAGTGTTCAAATAATAAATAATGATACTGTTCAGATAACCCTATCTAATATCCCTACTGGACAAAATAAAAGATTAAGATATGCATACACTGGAAATGTGGGTTCATGGACAGGTTCACATATTTCTACAGCGCCACGTGGCAATCTTCGTGATAGTGATATGACAGAAGCCCCACATCAAGATGGTGCGTTTCCGTCATATTTTGGAAATTATTTACACAATTGGTCAGTTACTTTCGATGAATCTATAAATGATATTGGCTTGTTAATACCAGACTCGCCAGAAAATGTAGTAGCTTCTTTGGGTCAATCAAATGGTTCTGCGTTCATATCTTTTGATTACCCAGAGAATAATAATGCTGATTATTTTATTGTTAAGTCTATACCCGGAAATTTAACTACTACAACATTTGGACTAAATGCTAATATTACCGGTCTTCAAAATAATACTGTGTATAATTTTAAAGTTGTGGCGGTAAATTCATATGGAGAATCAGAACCATCGTATTCTAATAATATAGAAACAAGATGGACAGAATATCCTGTTTATCCAACAATTCCAGGTTCTATATCTGTTGGGAATAATCCAAGAAGAAAACCCGTAATAGAAAAGCCTGTTAAACCAGTGCCTAAAAAAGATGATGATTCAATCAATAAAAATGAAATAAAAAAAGATGAGAAATTTATAGAAAAAAGTATTTCAAAAGATAATTTTTAGAATAAACGCTTAGTGCTGCCCAGCACTAAGCGTTTATTTTTTAAATAATATGTTATATAATTTAGCATATTATGAATCGTAAAAAACATAAAGCTAGTAACAAAAGAATCTTGTTATCTTTTTTGGCCTTGTTTTTTTTACTATTTTATGGGGCTGTAAATGTTAAATCTGCATCTGCCCCAGTCTTAGATTTAGATGCGGTAAGTTCAATATCTCGCACGTCTGCATTTTTGAAAAGTTATGTCACTGACCCTGGTGGTTCTGAAATTACTGACTCTGGTTTTGAATACGGTTTAACAACTTCGTACGGTAACTCTATCAATGTAGATGAAAGTTATGGTTACTATAGATCATTTGGTTCTATAGGTGTTGGAAACGGTCAATTTGATCACCCTTACGGTATAGCACTGGATTCATTGGGGAATTCTTTTGTTGTTGATATTGGTAACAATAGAATCCAAAAGTTTGACTCATCAGGTATATATGTCTCACAGTTTGGAAGTTTCGGTTCTGGTAATGGACAATTTAGTGGACCTTTTGGTATAGCTATTGATTCTTCGGATAATATTTTTGTTACTGATCCTGGTAATCAAAGAGTCCAAAAATTCGATTCGTCTGGAACATACGTCTCACAATTCGGTTCAGCAGGATCAGGAGATGGACAGTTTAGTGGACCGATTGGTATGGCAATTGACTCTGGTGGTAATATATTTGTTGTAGATACTCAAAACGACAGAGTCCAAAAATTCGATTCTTCAGGTACGTATATTTCTCAATTTGGTTCAACTGGTTCGGGTGACGGGCAGTTTAGTGATCCTACACATATTGCATTCGATTCATCAGGTAATATTTTTGTAACAGATTTATTAAATCATCGGGTCCAAAAATTCGATTCATCAGGCACATACGTCTCACAGTTCGGAGTTTTTGGTTCAGGCGACGGACAACTCAATCAGCCTGTCGGTATATATATAGATCAATACGATGATATCTTTGTTGTTGATTCACTTAATCGAAGAGTCCAAAAATTCGATTCTTCGGGAACATATCTTTCAAAATTTGGAACTTTAGGTGGTGGAAATGGTCAATTTCTTTACCCATTTAGTATAGTTGCAAATGAAACAACGGGCGAATTTTATATAACTGACTATAACTCACGAAACATAGAGGTTTTTAAGCTGAGTTTTTCTACAACCCTAAACGATTTAAGTTGTAGTACAAATTATAGCTTTAGGTCTTTTGCAGAAAATAGTGATGGGATTGGATATAGTACTAATAATTCTTTTGATACTTCTGATTGTATTCTTCCAGAAGTTGAAACCGATCTTGCTACAAATATTACAAAAACAACAGCAACTTTAAATGGCCATCACTATAGCATTATTGAGGCTTTGGTTGGGACAAGAAGGGGATTTGAATATGGTAGTACGGTAAGTTACGGACAAATCTTAGATGAAAGTAGTGATATAATAGATCAAATAAATTACTCGGCCTTAAACTCTGGTGGCATTGATTTTGATTCATCTGGAAACATGTTTGTCTCAGATATGGACAACAACAGAGTCCAAAAATTCGATTCATCAGGAACATACGTATCACAGTTTGGCTCAACTGGTTCGAGTGATGGACAGTTTAAAATGCCAATAGGGGTTGTGATAGATTCAATAGATAATATCTTCGTTGTTGACTCTAGTAACAACAGAGTCCAAAAATTCGATTCATCAGGAACATACGTATCACAGTTTGGTTCGGCAGGATCAGGAGATGGTAAATTTAAGACTCCAATAGGTATAAGTATTGACTCATCAGATAATATTTTTATTACTGATTCTATAAACAACAGAGTCCAAAAATTCGATTCATCGGGAACATACGTCTCACAGTTTGGTTCGGCAGGATCAGGAGATGGGCAGTTCGATACACCAACCAGTATTGCTATAGATTCTTCCGATAATATTTTCGTTGCCGATTCTGCCAATGACAGAGTCCAAAAATTCGATTCATCAGGAACATATTTGTTTGACGTTGGATATAGTGCCTCTCCTTATGCTATTGCAGTTGATGGTAATGATTATTTACATGTTGGATACCCTGCAAGACTTTTTAAAATTAAACCAGATTTTTCTTTCAATATAGCGTCTTTGAGTTGTAATTCAACATATCATTTTAGATTTTTCTCTGAAAATGCTGACGGCATTGGTTACGGAGAAAATCAACAATTCACGACATCTTCTTGTGGAAGTAATCCGGGTGGCGGCAGCGGAAGCAATCCAAACCCAGTCAGGGGTTGTACAGATTCTGATGCAAATAATTACAACCCAAGCGCTACACAAGACAATGGTTCTTGTTTGTATGAACCAGGTGCGATAAATGGTTGTACAGACGAAACTGCTGGAAACTATGATGAGAGGGCGACTGTCGACGATGGAAGTTGTTTGTATGGAGTTTTTGGTTGTATGGACTTGTCTGCAACAAACTACGATCCTTCTGCAGAGTATAGTAACAACTCTTGTGTTTACGCGCCTATAGACCCGCCATCTGGTCCAAACGATACACCAGGCTGTACAAATCCTTCTGCAAATAATTACAACCCGAGCGCTACACAAGACAACGGTTCTTGTGAGTATGATTTTAATCCAACTTCTGGATGTACAGATGCATCTGCACAAAACTTTAATCCAAGCGCAAATCAAGACGATGGATCTTGTTCATACGACCAAACAAATCCTCCAGTAAACCCTGGTGATCCGACAAATCCAAACAACGGTGGTAGTGGTGGCAACGGCGGATTAAATCCTGTGGTAAACAGTATTTCAAGCTTTGTAAAAGATAATCCAGAGATCTTGATACCTGTTTCTGTTGTTGGTGTTGTGTCGCCATATATTCCATCTATTCTTGGAAATATTGCTGGAATAATTTCAATTCCAATTCGAATTTGGAATATTATCCCAACCCTTCTTGGATTTCGAAGAAGAAAGCGTCCGTGGGGAACTGTGTTTGACTCTGTCACAAAGCAACCACTAGATCCTGTGTATGTAATGCTAAAAGATTCTTTCGGAAAAGAAATTTCAACTTCAATCACGGATTTAGATGGAAGATATGGATTCCAAGTTCCGGCTGGTCAGTATTCAATTTTTGCAAACAAAGCAAACTACACTTTTCCTTCTGTGAAGCTTGTTGGAAAAACAGAAGACGAGTTATATCATGATTTGTATTTTGGAGAAACACTTTCTGTAGAAAAAGATGGAGAAGTAATTCAAAAAAATATTCCAATGGACGCACAAAATTTCAATTGGAATGAATTTGAAAAATCAAATAACAAAAAGTTGATGAAGTTCTATTCAAGCACAGAACTTTTCTTGGCAAGAATTAGTAAAGTTCTATTCTTTGCGGGTTTGGTTGCTTCTGTCTTGCTTACAATTATCGATCCGAGAACGTTTAATTTGATAATACTCGGACTATATATTGTGATTTTGGTTCTTGCATTTTTTGGAATAAAACCAAGAGCTTCAGGATTTGTTCGTGAAAAAGGCACAGGCTTTCCGCTTTCTTTTGGAATAATTTCTGTATTCTCTGCCGAGCTTGGTAGAGAGGTTGCCCATACTATTATCGGAAAAACAGGGAAGTATTATCTGCTTGTTCCAAAGGGAAGTTATTTCTTGAAAATTCGTAAAAAGACCGGCGAAGATTCTTATGAAGATTTGTATCAATCAGAATCTTTTGTTGTTAAGAAGGGATATATAAATAGGGTGATAAAGGTATAAAAGGGAAAAGGGTGGGCGTAAAGGGGAAAGATAATAAAAAATAAGCCCTGCCGGTGTGTCGGCGGGACTTTTAGCTGCAAGCAAGCTTCAGCCTTTTTTGGACCTCAGCGTCTGGTCCAAGATGATCTTCTTGAGCTTGGCTACCAGGGGATCGATCTGTGATGTCCTTTTCTCTTTGTTTTGTGTGTAGGGAGCGAGGGCATTCAAGCAATCGGCTCGGTCTTTCGCACTGAAGCTGTTAAGCATGCGGAAGATCATTACGACGGCTGTTTTCTTCGATCCACCACGTGGTAGCCTCAGCTCGGGAAACCGCTTCCTCGGGGTTGCCATTTTCTTGATCTTGCGGTGCCCAACCTTCTTAATGGTTGGCTTTTTACGCGGGGCCTTCTTTTTGAGGTTTGGTCCGCTCTGTGCTGCATTATCTTTGTTTGTGCTCATGCGTGTTTGGTTTTTTCATATATTAACATATTAAAATATATTGTCAACCCTTTTCTAAAACCTGAAAACGTTCTAATATTTGAGCTGTGGTATGAAAAAACTCGTAAACACAAAATCAAAAAAAGAGCTTTTGGCGGACCTTGAAAAAGAGTATTTTCGCCGAAAAACAATCTCTTTTTATCGTTATGTAAAAATCACCGATCCAAAAGAAATGCGGGATTTTATCTTTGCCAATTTTGAAAAATTAAATTGTCTCGGAAGAATTTATATTGCAAAAGAGGGAATAAACGCACAGATGAACGTTCCAGAAATGAATTTTGAAAAGTTTAATTCTTTTATACAAAATATTCCGAATTTACTGGCGTTCCTTATAAAGTCGCCGTTGAGGAAAAAGGGAAATCAAGTTTCCTAAAACTTATCGTAAAGGTTCGTCCGAAAATTGTTGCAGATGGTTTAAATGATGAAAATTTTGATCCGGCAAATACGGGCGAATATGCAAATGCCGAAGAAGTGAACGACATGATTGGTCGTGGCGCAACCGTGATAGATATGCGAAATTTTTACGAAGCTGAAATCGGACATTTTGAAAATGCAAGAATTATGCCGGTTGATACTTTTCGTGAACAACTTAAAAAAGTTGAAGATATGTTTCAGGATGAAAAAGACGAAGAGATTTTACTTTACTGTACGGGTGGAATCCGGTGTGAAAAAGCCTCGGCTTGGATGAAGCACAACGGTTTTAAAAATGTAAAACATATTAAAGGTGGAGTTATTGATTACGCGCATCAAGTAAAAGAAAAAGGTTTGCCAAACAAGTTTCTCGGAAAGAACTTTGTTTTTGATGAAAGATTGGGTGAGAAAATTGGCGATGAAATTATTTCTACTTGTCACTTGTGTGACAAAAACAAAGTGACGAACACAGACATTGTAAAAATGTAAATTGTCACGTTCTGCATCTTTCTTGTGATGATTGTCTGAAAAAGTACAAAGGATATTGCGGAAATTTTTGTAGA
Organism: Minisyncoccota bacterium; assembly: GCA_041389065.1. Taxonomy (GTDB): domain Bacteria; phylum Patescibacteriota; class Minisyncoccia; order Phycocordibacterales; family CSBR16-119; genus JAUPTX01. The sequence goes on along the minus strand of JAWKSM010000006.1, from coordinate 19,309 downwards.
ATTTGTGATGCGCTTCCAGCAAAAATGAACAGCTTTTTGATCAGAAGAGATAGAAAACAACAACACGGAAATCAATACAGAAAAAACTATTTGAGGAAAAATAAAAGTGGAATTTTGAAATAATGTCAAATTTCATAACCTTTTAAAAAAGCCATTTTATTGGTATATTTAAGTCTATGGAAATTAAAGTAGATAACAAAGACGCGGAATTTTTGGATAAATTAAATAAAAGACAAGACGTTGAAGCCACTAGAATAAAGAGGTATTTAAGTATGCCAGACCTTTCTCGTACTCCTGAAAGTCCACTTTGTGAAATTGTTGAAAGGGTGAAAAAAGTTCCAGCGCTCGAAAGTCTTGATGTTATAGAAATTCCAGAGATTGTTCCTGCAGAAATAACTTTTGATCTTTTTGATTTTCCTACCGATCACGTCGCCAGATCTACTTCTGACACATATTACGTCGATGACAAAAATATTTTACGTACTCACAATACTGTTTCTTGGTATTACTATTTCAACACGCCTGAGATAAAAGAAAAATTTGAGAGAAAAGAAGACATGGGTGCGCTTTGCTTTGGTAAAGTTTATAGAAAAGATGAAATAGACAGAAGACACATGAATGTTTTTCATCAGATTGATGGATGGAAAATAATTCCAAATGAAAAAGGTGAACTGACACTCGACGATTTAAAAAATGTTTTATCAGAAATTGTTGAAAATGTTTTTGGAAAAGATACAGAATATAGATTTTTGGAAGATGAGTTTCCATATACAAATCCATCGACACAGATTGAAGTGATGGTAAACGGTCAATGGGTTGAGATTTTGGGTGCGGGGATTATAAAGCCTTCAGTTTTGGCAAAGTTTGGAATCACTGGTTACAATGGCTGGGCTTTTGGTTTTGGAATCGAAAGATTGGCAATTCTTTCTTTAGAGCTTCCAGATATTCGATTGCTTTGGTCAGATGATGAGCGAGTCAAAAAACAACTTGTGCTTGGACAAAAGTTTAAAGAAGTTTCAAAATATCCAGCTATCGTCCGAGACATTTCTTTTGTTGTTGATAAGAAAAATTATCAGCCAAATGTTTATTTTGATCTTGTTCGAGACGTGGTGGGCGACACAGCAGAAGAAATGGCTTTGGTTGATGAATATGAAAATGATGCAAAGTTTGGTGAAGGGAAGAAGAGTTTTTCATATAGAATTACATATCGCTCACTCGACAGAACTCTTACCGATTCTGAAGTAAATGATTTACATAAAAAGCTTGAAGAAGAAACAATGAAAGAATACGGCGCGACTATTAGGTAGCGGGGAAGATAAATAAAAGCTAAATATTTGGTTTTTTAAAAGAGGTTTGGGTTTGTGGCCCGCCGGCTTCGCCGGCGGGCCATTTACCATTTACTCTTAAAAATAAAGGTTTTTTACCATATGTGGAAAACCTTGCTTTTTTATTTAAACATGGTATAATATACGAGAACCAAACGAACACACTACCATGAAAAAGCTCATTTCCATTCTCGCACTGGCGCTGTGCTTTTGCATGGTGTCGAATGTTCAAGCTCAAGAAAACCCGAACGCTTTCGGTAACACCGAGTACCTTGAAATGAATCAGGTTGCTCGTATCGACCAAGGTGACCAATCCGGTCGTTTTCTCGGACAAAGCTTCACACTTGGAGCGGCTTCTTACATCGAAAGTATCAGCTTTGCTGTTGTCGAAGTGTACTCGCTCTACGGGCACACTGGTACCTTGACTTTCTACGCCGACGAGCCATTTGGAGAAGTTCTCTGGACCTCGAACGTGGAATACAAGGGGCTTTCGAGTTTCTTGCCGGATGCAAGCTTGCTTGAGGGCTCACCCACGGTCTTGTTCTCGTCATATTGGAACGACCTGGTCATCAGTCCTGTAGTTTATGGAGACATGTCTTATCGGGATATTGCGACGACATTTCCTGTCAATCAGTCTTTTGAGGCTGGACAGATTTTCGTTGTGCTCGAGCTAGACGACTACTCGAGCATAGACCATACACCCGTCTTCAGCACCTTCGTGAACTGCCCCGGTCCTTGGTGTGAAAACCATATCGACCCATACGAAGGCGGTGATATGATCTCTGATAATATCCATAGCTTGTTTCCTCACCATAATGGTTACTCAGTAGACCTTCCTTTCGAGGTGGTTTTGGGGGGCGACATCTCAACAAGTCTTCCTGAACTGAAAGCTGAACTGAGTATCAGGATCGTGGACGGAGTACTGCTTGTCCCAAGTGATTGGGCGGGAAGCACGCTTTCCGTCACCGATGCTATCGGCCGCCAAGTTGCATCTTTTGCCACACTTCGTGGTGAAGAGGCAATCCAGCTAGTGCGAGACCAAGTTGTTATTTTGACACTCATCTTACCAAGAGGCGAGCGTCATACCACCAAGGTGTTCGTGCAGTAGCGCGCACATCTTGAAGGGGCCCCTTTTCCACACGGAAGGGGCCTTTTTTGTGTTAAAATTAAGCATCGGACACATATGAAAACCACAAAGATTTTTAAAAAAATAGGAACATCTCTGTTTTTGGGTTTTTTGTTTTTGGTTAAAAAAATAATTCCAATAAGTACTTTAATTATTATTACGTAAATGCTGCAATTCTTGATTTTGAAAGAGTTGATCCAACTACTACAAATATAACTGCCAACGGTGCTTCTTCAAGCGCTAGTATTTCAGATGATGGAAACTATATCTTCTTTATATCGGCTGCCTCTGATCTTGTTGCAGGAGACACAAATGGAGTATCAGATTTGTTCATGTATGACACCCAGACAGAAGATCTAAGTATTATCTCGGTTGACTCAAGTGGAACACCAACTAATTCTTCGGTTGATTATTTTAGTCATTCATCTGACGGTAGATATGTTGTTTTTCTTCTGGGGCTACAAATCTTGTTGCAGGAGATACAAATGATGTGCCTGATATTTTTCTTCACGACACTCAAACAGGAACAACAACTAGAGTTTCAGTAGACTCTTTGGGAAATGAAAGTGATAATGCGTCTTATTATGTCGGTGGAATTTCTGATGATGGACGTTTTATATCTTTTCATTCAACAGCTACAAACCTTGTTGCAGGAGATACAAATGGCGTAGACGATATTTTCCTTCACGACACACAAACAGGAACAACAACTAGAGTTTCGGTAGATTCTCTAGGTGGTGAGGCAACGATTATTCTGATTTTAGTGTTATTTCCGACGACGGTCTTTATGTTGCTTTTACTTCAGCTGCCACAAACCTTGTTGCAGGAGACACAAATGGACAAGCAGACGTTTTCCTTCACGACACACAAACAAGAACAACAACTAGAGTTTCGGTAGATTCTCTAGGTGGTGAGGGTAACGATTATTCTGGATTAGGTGGAATGTCTTCTGATGGTCGGTATATTTCTTTCTATTCTTATTCCACAAACCTTGTTGCAGGAGACACAAATGGACAAGCAGACGTTTTCCTTCACGACACACAAACAGGAACAACAACCAGAGTTTCTGTTGATTCTTTGGGTGATGAGAGTGATGGTCCATCTTCAACTTCAAATGTTTCCAGCGATGGTCGTTATGTAACTTTTATTTCAGAAGCTCAAGTTTGGACGTTAATATTCCATATGACTTATATCAACAAAATTTATATTCGTGATACTCAAACTTCAGAAACTTCCATAGTTTTTAATGGAAACAACCCCTCTTACTTGGGATATTCCGCCAACTCTGTAACATCAGACGGAGTGTATCTTGCTTTCAGTTCAGCTTCAACAAATGTAATTGAGGACGATAATAATTCAGAATCTGATGTTTTTATTTATAATACCCAAACTTCAGATATAGACGCCATTAGTCTAACGAATAATCCTCAAACAACGGTTTTTCAGGTTAACGGTGCCCCAACATATTCCAAAATATCTGGTGATGGTAGATACGTGGCTTTCTTCTCAAGCTTCGAATATAGTTCCGAAACGATACAAACGGAGATATGATATTTTTCTTTATGATACCCAAACAGGGGCAACAACCAGGGTTTCCGTTGATTCTTTAGGAAATGAAATTGGTGGCTCTGCCAGTGTTCTGTCTATATCTTATAATGGAAGATATATAGCTTTTGCTTCTGAATATCCAATCGTCTCAGATGATACTAACGGTGAATTAGATTAGTTCACGACACCCAAACAGGAACGGCAACAGAGTTTCTGTTGATTCTTTTGGTGATGAGGGTGTTGGTGGTGCACCAATTCCCGTAGTTAGAATTTCTCAAAATGGAAGATATGTTGTATTTTTAACCCATTCTGATTTTGATTCCGAGTGGTTTGGGTGGGTATTTTCTTCACGACACCCAAACAGGAACAGCAATCAGTTTCACTAGATTGACAGGTAATCCTGTCAATGCCATTGTTAATAGCATACAAGTGATGGTAGATATCTAACATTGGCGTCTTCTGATATTGAAAATTTGGGCGATGGTGATGGTTCAACTATCAAATTTTCTGAGAGATATTCAGCTTAATACAACAATCATAGCTTCAAAAGACTCAAGTGGTGTCTTGGGAAATGGCGTGTCTGGAAACTCTGTTGTTTCAGAAGACGGTAGATATGTTTTTTTGATTCTTCTGCATCTAATTTAGTGACCGGTGATATAAATGGACAAGTCGATGTATTTGTTGCATGATACCCAAACAGGAGAAACTTCAAAGATATCTCAAAATGGGTTTAATGGTGGAAGCGGGCTTTCTTTCGGTGATTTCAATTCTGAAATGATATTATCTACAGACAATAATTATTTGTTCTACAATAATGTATTATCGGGCGATTATATCTTTGATTTAGAAAACAACGTATATTCGCCTATCGGTTCTCTTGGGTCAATGTCTAATGTTGGTAAAAAGATTGTGATCAAAAGCTCAAGTGCCCTAGTTGCCCCAGATACAAACGGAGTTGCAGATTTATTCTTCTCACCTTTCGCTTTTGTTGAGATAAATTATTCTGGTAACTTTACAGAATCTTCTTCAAATAATGGATCTGTCGATGGTTCAAGAATAATATCTATAACAGAAGACACTTTTGCAAATCCAGGCGGAACTTTAACCTTGAATACTCACTATACACTTACAAATGCACCCGCAGGTTAACTCAGTCATGACGATAAGCGGCGATGGACTTACTGCAACTTTAACATTTAGCGGAAATGCTACTTCTCATATAATTCTGATGATATTTCAAATTTAACAATAACCTTCTTAGATGATGCTTTTGTTCTTGAATCAGACGCTGACCAGGTTATAGGTAATGGTAACTCAGAAGGAACTATAGATTTTATAGATCCAAGTAATCCGGGTGGCAGCAGCGGAAGCAATCCAAACCCAGTCAGGGGTTGTACAGATTCTGATGCAAATAATTACAACCAAGCGCTACACAAGACAATGGTTCTTGTTTGTATGAACCAGGTGCGATAAATGGTTGTACAGACGAAACTGCTGGAAACTATGATGAGAGGGCGACTGTCGACGATGGAAGTTGTTTGTATGGAGTTTTTGGTTGTATGGACTTGTCTGCAACAAACTACGATCCTTCTGCAGAGTATAGTAACAACTCTTGTGTTTACGCGCCTATAGACCCGCCATCTGGTCCAAACGATACACCAGGCTGTACAAATCCTTCTGCAAATAATTACAACCCGAGCGCTACACAAGACAACGGTTCTTGTGAGTATGATTTTAATCCAACTTCTGGATGTACAGATGCATCTGCGCAAAACTTTAATCCAAGCGCAAATCAAGACGATGGATCTTGTTCATACGACCAAACAAATCCTCCAGTAAACCCTGGTGATCCGACAAATCCAAACAACGGTGGTAGTGGTGGCAACGGCGGATTAAATCCGTGGTAAACAGTATTTCAAGCTTTGTAAAAGATAATCCAGAGATCTTGATACCTGTTTCTGTTGTTGGTGTTGTGTCGCCATATATTCCATCTATTCTTGGAAATATTGCTGGAATAATTTCAATTCCAATTCGAATTTGGAATATTATCCCAACCCTTCTTGGATTTCGAAGAAGAAAGCGTCCGTGGGGAACTGTGTTTGACTCTGTCACAAAGCAACCACTAGATCCTGTGTATGTAATGCTAAAAGATTCTTTCGGAAAAGAAATTTCAACTTCAATCACGGATTTAGATGGAAGATATGGATTCCAAGTTCCGGCTGGTCAGTATTCAATTTTTGCAAACAAAGCAAACTACACTTTTCCTTCTGTGAAGCTTGTTGGAAAAACAGAAGACGAGTTATATCATGATTTGTATTTTGGAGAAACACTTTCTGTAGAAAAAGATGGAGAAGTAATTCAAAAAATATTCCAATGGACGCACAAAATTTCAATTGGAATGAATTTGAAAAATCAAATAACAAAAAGTTGATGAAGTTCTATTCAAGCACAGAACTTTTCTTGGCAAAAATTAGTAAAGTTCTATTCTTTGCGGGTTTGGTTGCTTCTGTCTTGCTTACAATTATCGATCCGAGAACGTTTAATTTGATAATACTCGGACTATATATTGTGATTTTGGTTCTTGCATTTTTTGGAATAAAACCAAGAGCTTCAGGATTTGTTCGTGAAAAAGGCACAGGCTTTCCGCTTTCTTTTGGAATAATTTCTGTATTCTCTGCCGAGCTTGGTAGAGAGGTTGCCCATACTATTATCGGAAAAACAGGGAAGTATTATCTGCTTGTTCCAAAGGAAGTTATTTCTTGAAAATTCGTAAAAAGACCGGCGAAGATTCTTACGAAGATTTGTATCAATCAGAATCTTTTGTTGTTAAGAAGGGATATATAAATAAGGTTATAAAAGTTTAAAAGGGAAAGGGTGGGCGCCTTCGGCGCCCACCCTTCTTCGTATCGCAATCGATCCTCACTTCTTCAAGATGAAGATCCACTCGTCTGTGCTCATGAACTTGTCGGTACTCCTTAAGTAAAGGTCATGATCCTTCTTCGTTGGTGTTCCACCCTTTGGGTTTTTACCAACGACATAGTAGCATCCTCCACTCTTTGTGCGAACCGGCAGGGTTGCAAAGTAGATGGGGCTTTTCAGCCTTTCTTCCAGATAGAGTTGTGCAACTAGCCACTTGGGCGGGATCGTGTATCCACTATTCAAGACATCCTTAAAGAATTGATTCTTTGTAAAGCTTTTCGGATATCCGAGAAGCTTCGGGCTGATCTTCACAAGGACAAGCGAGTCATCCGGATTATCCGGCTTTTTCCAGACTTCACTATCATTGTTCAATTCTTCTATTGCTGTCGGCTTTAGAAGGTTAATTTCTTCCTTCTTGCTTTGATCGAGATTCCACCTCTCCTTTTTCCAAATGGGAATAGGATCTTTTTGAGGGAAGGCATTCGTCAGGGTGGTAAACATAATGATTACCAGGATGGATTTGAGGGTCTTCATCTTCGGGTTGTTTTTCGTGTTCAGGTTCATTTTTACTTTACGTAAATATATAGTTTTGTCAAGCAAAATCGAAATATTTTCTCCCCATTTTTGATTAAAAATTCGTTGTAAAAAGGTGAAAAATTTGCTATAATTAATGAGCAAAAGAGCGTGGCGAATAATGCGAATTAACCCAGCACCTTTCGCGAAAGGTGCTGGGTGCAAAAATTGTATTCATTAACAAAACTCATTAATTTTTAGCATGGCAAAAGATACCAGTAATTATAGTGCAGATGATATTTCAGTTCTCGAGGGTCTTGAGCCTGTTAGAAAGCGTCCCGGAATGTACATTGGTTCGACTGGACCAGATGGACTTCATCACCTTATAAAAGAAATTTTCGATAACTCTCGCGACGAGGCGATGGCCGGACATTGTGATCATATTGAGATTACTCTTTTGCCTGAAAACAAAGTTCGTATTGCCGACAACGGTCGAGGTATTCCTGTTGGAATTCACTCGAAAACAAAAGTGTCTGCATTGGAAACAATCATGACGGTTCTTCACGCTGGAGGAAAATTCGGTGGAAAAGACAAAGGATACAAAGTTTCTGGAGGTCTTCACGGTGTGGGTGCATCTGTTGTAAACGCTTTGTCAAAAAATACAAAAGTTATTGTTCACCGAGAAGGCGGAATTCATATTCAAGAATACAAAATTGGTAAACCTCAGGGAAAGGTCAAAAAAATCGGAACATCAAAACTAAACGGAACAATCACAACTTTCACTCCAGATATTGAAATTTTTAAGGAGGTTAAATTTGATTGGAAGAGAATTGTAAATCACTATCGAGAACAAGCTTACTTGGTTAAAAATCTTCGAATTACAATAAACGACGCGAGAGACTATACAGGGAAAATCGATGAAGACGATTCTTACTACATAAAAGACAGTGGAATCGAAATACCTTCAATGACTTTCTATTTTGAAGGAGGTATTGTTTCAATGGTTGCTCACTACAACGAAGATCTAAAACCTGTTCACAAGAAAATATTTTATACAGAAAAAGAAGTTGGAGATATTACAGTTGAAATCGCGATGCAATACGTTGACGATATTTCTTCTCGTATTGTTCCTTTTGCAAACAATATTTACACGCCGGGTGGTGGTATGCACGTTACAGGATTTAAAACTGCTTTAACTCGTCTTATAAATAATTACAATAAGAAAAATAATATTCTAAACGAGAAAGAGGGTGGTTTTACAGGCGACGACGTTCTCGAAGGTTTGACTGCTGTTGTATCTGTAAAAATGCCAGAGATTCAGTTTGAAGGTCAAACAAAAGACAAGCTCGGTAGTCCAGAAGCTCGGGGTGCTGTTGAGTCTGTTTTCTCTGATGCATTTACAAACTTCTTGGAAGAAAATCCAGATGAAGCAAGAGCTATTGTTAACAAAGCTGTTTTGGCATTGAAAGCTCGAAAAGCTGCGAAAGCTGCAAAAGATTCGGTTCTACGAAAAGGTGCGTTGGAAGGAATGACACTTCCTGGAAAACTTGCCGACTGTCAGTCTAAAGACGCTTCAGAATCAGAACTGTTTATTGTAGAGGGAGACTCTGCGGGTGGTTCAACAAAAATGGGACGAGACAGAAGAACTCAAGCTGTACTTCCACTTAAAGGAAAAATCTTGAACGTTGAACGTGCGAGACTCGATAAAATGCTTGCTTCAAACGAAGTAAAATCTCTTGTGATTGCCATTGGAACGTCTATTGGTGATACATTTAATATTGAAGATATTAGATATCATAAAATAATTATCGCAACAGATGCCGATGTTGATGGTGCGCACATTAGAACACTTCTTCTAACTCTTTTTTACAGATATTTCAAACCAGTTATCGAAGCAGGGTATTTGTATATTGCTCAACCGCCACTTTACAAAGTTACAAAAGGAAAAGAAAAAACATATCTGTATTCTGATGAAGAGAAGAACGAATTTTTGAAAAACGAAGGAGTCTCAGAAGAAGAAATTGAAAACGCCGGCGAATCTGAATCAGGCGAAGAAGTTTTGGAAGAAGAAACAAAAAAGAAACCAAAATTCTCTGTTCAACGATACAAAGGTCTCGGTGAAATGAACCCAGACGAACTAAAAGAAACAACAATGGATGCTGATAACAGAATATTGCTTCAAGTAAAAATCGAAGATGCGATTGAAGCTGACAAAACCTTCGATATGCTTATGGGTTCTGAAGTTCCTCCAAGAAAATCATTTATCCAAACAAACGCAAAAATTGCAGATATTGATATTTAAAACAAAACCCGCCGAAAGGCGGGTTTTGTTTTAAATTGTATTTTTTATAAGTTCTTTTAGTTCTTCAATGTGAGTCTTTTTGTCTTCTCGCATTTCTTCCCAAAATGATCTTTCTTCAGAACTTTCTGATTCTTCGATGTAGTGATTTTCGATCCTCCAAAGCGATTTTTGCTCTGTTGTCAGTTGTGACATCAAATTGTGCAGGTTGTTGTTTGTCATATTGCTAAATTAATTTGTAAAAACTTTTTCTTCTAAATTTGTAATTCTGGTTTCGTGACCCATAACTTTTTCTTTATCTGCGTGTCTATCTATTAATTCAAGTTTTGTTTTTTGGATTTCAGAAAGAACTTCTTCTTTGCTTTTATCTACAGCATCTTCAATCTTAGTCATTCTTTCTGAAGAAAAATCAATGTAATCTTCAAGTTTTTTGTCGATCTTATCAACCTTTAAAGAAAGCTCATCTATTTTATCAACCTTCAAAGAAAGCTCATCGATCTTATCAACCTTTTCTAAAATTTGATTTAACTTATTTTCGAGGTTTTTGTCCATAAAAGTATTTTAGCATAATTGAAAAATATGCAAATTAAATGGCGGGCAAGCCCGCCATTTAATCATTATTTTACAAGTTTTACTATCTCTTCAACGCTCAAATTTTCGTGTTTTTCATCGCCTCGTCCTTCGGCTGTTAGTTTCCCAGACTCTTTTTCCTTGTCACCGATAACGAGCGTAAAAGGAATTTTCTGTGTTTTTATTTGTCTGACTCTTTTTCCCAGAGACTCATTTTCATCATAAAGTTCAGCGCGGACATCAGCTTCTAAAAGTTTTTCAAAAACTTCTTTTGCAAATTCACCATGAGCTTCAGTGTTTACTGGAACGACAGCTACTTGAACCGGCGACATCCAAACAGGGAAAGCCCCAGCAAAGTGCTCGATTGCTAAAGAAAGAAATCTTTCAAGAGATCCAGCTATAGCTCGGTGAATCATAACAGGGGTTTTCTTTTGGCCGTCTTTGTCTGTGTACTCTAGTCCAAAACGAGCCGGCATGTTGAAGTCGAGCTGCGCTGTTCCGAGTTGCCATTCCCGACCTAAAGCGTCCTTAAATTGAAAATCTATTTTTGGTCCATAAAAAGCTGCTTCGCCTTCGACTCGTTTGTAGTTTAGGTTTTCTTTCTTACAAATATCTTCCAAGGTTTTTTCTGCGTTGTCCCAGATTTTCTCATCACCTAAATATTTATCTAAATTTTGTGGATCACGAACAGAAAGCGAAACCCAATATTTTCCATCAACAAGCATCCCCAAAGAATCATAAAATTCTTTGATTATATAAATTACATTTTTTATTTCTTCTTCTATTTGGTCTGGTCTGCAGAAGATGTGTCCGTCGTCTTGTGAAATAGCTCGCACGCGTGAAAGTCCCATCAGTTCTCCGGCTTGTTCATCTCGGTAAACTGTCGTTGTTTCAACATATCTAAGTGGAAGGTCTTTGTAGCTTCGCATTTGTGATGCAAAAATTTGTGTGTGGTGAGGGCAATTCATTGGTTTGATACAAAACTCTGTGTCACCTCGACCCTTTACTTTGAAAAGATCATCGCCGTATTTGTCGTAGTGTCCAGAAGTTTTATACAAATCAGCTTTTGTGATATGTGGAATTGCAACTTTTTGGTATCTGAATTTTTTCTGGATTTTACTTATTTTTTCAATTACCAAATCTCGCATTAGAGTACCTTTAGGTGTGAAAAGTGGTAGTCCTGGTCCAACCAAATCTGAGAAAGTGAAAAGGTCTAATTCTGCGCCAATTTTTCTATGGTCTCTTTTCTTTGCTTCTGCTAAAAAGTTTTCGTAATTTTTAAGATCTTCGGCGCTCTCAAAAGCTAGGCCATAAATACGAGTTAGCATTTTATTTTTTTCATCTCCTCTCCAGTATGCACCTGCTATGTGAGATAGTTTAAAAGCATCTCCATCAATTTCTTTTGATGGGTTTTCTGAGTGTCCGCCTCGGCACAAGTCTTCAAAACCTCCACAAGAATAGATTGTTATATTTTCGCCTTTGTTTGCGATTTCTTCTATCAGTTCTAGTTTATACGGATTATTTTTATAGAAACCCTTTGCTTCTTCCGATGAAACAGTGCGGTGAGAAAACTGCGTCCATTTGTTCAGATTTTTCTTCATTGATTTTTGTATTTTCTTTAAATCCTCGTCTGTTATTTTTTCTCCACCAAAATCAAAGTCGTAATAAAAGCCGTTTTCTACTGCCGGGCCAAGTGTCGGCAGGGCAGACGGATAATGCTCTAAAACCGCCTGAGCCAGAAGGTGGGCTAATGTGTGTCTTTTGTGTGATAGTTTTTCGTTTTCCATAAAGGTTATTTTAGCATAAAAATGGTGTTTTTGGGTAATTAAAATTTTAAAGATTGCCAAACACTATCGGGGGGGGGTATAATTGGTGTGATTATTAAAGTTAACTATAATTGTTTATGGATAAATATGAATCAAAATATTTTCGAAGAAGTACAGCAGAAAAAATAAACGACTTAAGAAAAGTTGATAAAGACATCGCTCAGATAGTTTTGGAAGAAGAAAGAAAAAGTGATAAATATGCTGAGGCAAAAGATATTCATCGATCTAGTGTTGAGGAGAAAAAGAAAGAACAAGAAACTGAAAAAAAAGTCTTAGAACTAGAGCAGGCAGAACCACACACTCTAGATGCCTCTTTTGCTCTAGATTTAATTTCAAAAAAAAAGAGTCGAGTTGTTTTTGAAAATTTACAAAAATTTAAAGACGAATCAAAAAAAGAAATCTTACTTAAGTTGCTAGATGACGGGGGGTCATCAAGGATAATAGACTTGCTATTAGCAGATGAAACAATAGAGCAGGAATATATAATTCAAAAACTAATTAGCAACAGGCAAATTGGTGTGTTAGCCGAAAATATTTATAAATTTAAAGATGTCGATCATAAAGATTTAGTCACAAGAATAATGGATTCTGGACAACATTTTAGTGTATCAGAAGCCATAGGAGAAGGAGAATTAAAATATTTTAATCTAGAAATGGCTAAGAAGTTCATTGAGGGCAAAGATTATAATTATGCATTTCTAAAAAATATAGAATACTTTGAGGGCGATCATAATGATTTAGCTAAATTGGTGATTGAAAAAAGTCCATACTGGCTGGCAGAATATCTAGACAACTTCTCTGGTCTTGATAAAGAAATAGCACTTAAATTAATACAGGAAGGTTTTGGTGAAAATGTTGCAAGAAACTATAAAAGTTTTAATTTCTCCTACGACACTGAAATTTTAAAAGCAATAGTTTTAAGTAAACCATTTTTTTTCAAACAAGGACCGGGTAATTGGATTAACGAAGAGGGAGGCAGAAAAAAATCGTCAATGCTTAATAGTGTTACAGAGAATCTTAGTAATTTTAAAAATATTAATTACGAAGATCTTGCAGAATCAATGTTTTTTGCTGGTTACGGACATTATCTTTTTGGGAATATTGAAAAATTTCCGGGCGTTGATGTTAAAAATCTTCTTAGTAAGGCTGCAAGTAATAATTTCAGCCGTATTGGATTGGGGGCCATACTACATCTTAATGACCTTCATGGTTTTGATTCGCAGATCGCAAAACATTACATATCGCGAGATGGAAGAAATCATCGTTGGGGTAATTTGCTTGAAAAATTTAAAAATTTAGATTCAGATGTTGCGTTGGCGCTAGGGTCAATAGGATATTCAAGTTTAGTTATTAAAAATATCGATAGATTTAAAGATTTAAATCAAGCAGTTTTGGTTAAATTAATTAAAGATGGAGAAGATCCTAAGGAAATAGCCAAACATTTAGACAAATTTACAGGTTTATTTGAAGAAACAATTAGATCGTTTGATAAATATAAGGATGCTTCTCAATAGACGGTCAAATGAAAAATTCGTTAGAAAATTCACCACGAAAAGAGAGCGATAGATCAGTACTATCCACTGAAGATCAGGAGATTTTTGAATCTTTAGTTAAAGTAAAAGCTGAAGAATTGATTAAAGAAAAAGCCAGAAAATATGTAGGCAAAACAAGATTTAGTAAGGGTCCAGACTTATATGGATATCAGCCATATGAACAGCCTAAAATTATAGACTTAATTGCCAACAATAAAGGCTATGCCTCTTTTATTATTAAGGAGACGATAGATTACGGCAGTCCTGTCGACATAGCGACACCGCAAGAAAGATTCGAAGTGTATATCATTAAGCATGGAGATAAAAACCCAGTACATATTTTTGAAGACCATGCCTATGTAGTGCCGCCAGAACATCCTGCCTACTCAAGGATAAGTAAGGATGATAGATACTATGGAAATCCAGCGATCACTAACCTGGTTTTAAGAGATAATGTTGTTGAATATTCTTCTCGAGATGGTAATAGTGCTTATGAAATAAATTAGTATAATCATTGAGTATGGAAAAACCACAAAATAAAAATATTCAGTATAATGAATCTTTAAAAGCCTTTAATATAGATGATAAGCTCGAGCAGTTTTATAATAAACCTGAAAATGATGAAGAGCTGGCAGAAAGGGTTGGAATAATTAAAGATATTCCAGAGCAAATAAATACACCAAAAGTATTACTAAAACTTGGCGATCCTAAAAAACCAGATAAGTTTGTGCACATGAAAGACGAAGACGGAAGAGAATATGTTATCGCCCTGCCCATAGAAAAACAATCATGGCATAGAGACATTGCTAGTTTCTGTAGAAAACTTTATAAAAAAGATCTTAGGGTTTTGGGCGGTGGCTACACTCATGCAGAAGGAGACAAGCTTGTTATACATGGTAAATCTGGTGATTTTGGCGAGGCGGACAAATCACGCGTCGGTCAGATATTAAGAGAGGCTTTTCCGCAATTAAACATAGAAATAATTTCGGAAGTGGAAAAAGAACGAGAGCGAGAAGAAAATAATAAAAGACAAAAATATACAGAAGCGCTAGAGAAAATAGGAGAAAAATTTGCTCAAGATTTTTATAAAGATGTTGTTGATAATATGGCTGTAAGAATGGGACACGATATGACAATGTTTCCAAAGAAAATTGATGGTTCAGACTCCAATTTGTTTTACATGGTATTTAGAAGTGAAAACGGAAGCTCTTTTGGTGTAGATACTGTTTTTGTTGGATATGAAGATGAAAACGGACAGGTGCAATCTAAAGAAGTCGCTCAGACAAGATGGACTCTTGAAATTACAAAATCTTATGTTGAGAATGGTGTATTAAATATGGAAATTAAAACAGAGGGTGGGCAAGTGTATAATTTTTCTTCACCCGTAAATTCTTTAGACGAAGCGAGTACAATTTCAAATTTAGATGAAAGAGATAAAATAATTTTAAATATGTATAAAGAGAGCCAGGATGTATATAAGAGGGTTAATATAGCCCAAATATATCATGGTTTGGTGTAGTTTTTAATATACTTGCTTTTTATTTGCTTTTCAGTATACTAATCCCTATATGGTAGTAAGAATGCGACATACAAGAGCTCATACAAAAAACCGCCGGTCACACCACCGCGCTCCATCTGCAAGTATTGTAGTTGATAAGGAAACAGGGGTTGCTCACATGAGACACCGAGTTTCTCTGGAGACAGGAATGTATAAAGGCCGACAAGTTTTGAATGTGGCTAAAAAAACTAAAAAAGAAAAAGCGGGCAAGTAGTTGCTTGCTTTTTCTTTTTTTATGCTACAATATCTTTGTAATAGTTAATTGAGAAATTTAATGGCAAACAGACATCTTGCACGTTCTATAGTTTTACAAACTTTGTTCGAATGGGACTTTAACGGTCGCAAGTCTTCTGATTTATCGGAAGAACTCCTTCACAACACACAAGAATTTGGACCAGGACTCACAGTAGATGAGTTCATGGAAACTTTGCTAAAAATTGTTCTCGATAAACAAGAATCTATTGATGAAATAATAGTTCGTGCCGCACCTGAGTGGCCTCTTGAAAAAATTTCTATGGTTGATAGAAATGTTCTTCGCATTGGACTTGCAGAGCTTTTGTTTTCTGACAAAGATGAAGTTCCTCCAAAAGTTGCTATCAACGAAGCTATCGAGCTTGCAAAAACTTTCGGCGGTGAAAAATCTGGGAAATTTGTAAACGGAGTTTTGGGTGCCGTGTATAAAGAAATGGGTGAGCCTGGAAAAGATCAAGTAAGTAAAAAGAAAAAAGAAGATGTAAATATTGAAAATATGCCAGTCGAGAAAAAAGCTGGCGGAGTTATCTTTTCAGAAAAAGATGGTGTATTTCATTTCGGTCTTGTTCACGATGTTTTCGGATATTGGACTTTGGCCAAGGGTGGAGTGGAGGACGGTGAGACTTCAGAAGACGGAGCTGTGAGAGAAATTAAAGAAAAGACAGGTCTCGATGTAGAAATCGTTAAACTTTTGGGTGAAAATGAATATGTTGCATCTCATCCAGAAAAAGGTAAAATTCGTAAACAAGTAAGCTATTACCTTGTTAAGTCGCCATTTAAAGAACTGCACGTCAATACAAACGGCGGGCTTGATGGTGGAAAATGGTTTACTTTGGCCGAGCTTGAAGACGTTAAAACATATGATGATATTTTACCGCTCCTAGCTCAGTCGGTTGAGTATATTACAAAATAATATTACATGTTTGGTATAAGCACATCGAAAGCTTTGTTTATACAAGGTATGTAGTTTTTTACTATGAAAGATTTTTCGACATTTGAAGACAAGATTGGTATTTCTTTTAACAACAAAGATTTATTAAAACAAGCTTTTATTCACAGATCATATATAAATGAAAATCAAGGAGTTGTTTTTGGTCACAATGAGCGTTTGGAATTTTTGGGTGATGCTGTCCTAGAACTTGTAACAACAGAAGAGCTTTATGCTAGATTTCCAAGTAAGCCAGAAGGTGAGTTGACTTCAATCAGAGCGGCTTTGGTGAACACAAACAGTATTTCTGATGCTGCTAGAAACTTGGGCGCGAATGAATATTTACTTCTTTCAAAAGGTGAAGCAAAAGATACAGGAAAAGCACGAAGCTATATTTTGGCGAATACTTTTGAAGCTATTGTTGGTGCAATTTATCTAGATTCTGGATATGAAAATTCAAAGAAGTTTATTGCAAATTGTTTGTTCGACGGAATTGAAAAAATTGTTAGAGAAAAAACTTATATCGATTCAAAGAGTTTGGTTCAAGAAAAAGCTCAAGAGGTTGTCGGTGTGACGCCTTCGTATGAAGTTGTTTCTGAAGTTGGACCAGACCACGATAAGAATTTTACAATCGCTATTTATTTTGGTGAAGAAAAAGTTGCCACAGGAAAAGGGAAGTCAAAACAAGAAGCTGAACAAGATGCAGCTAGAAACGCTTTGGTAAAAAAGAAGTGGATATAGTGGTGTAGAACGTAAAGCGTGGAACATGATTCGTAAAACATAGAAGTAAAAGGACGGCGCGCTTCGCGCGCCGTACTTTTGCTTCAAGGGAAAAGAAAGAGATGTTTTATTTTAAAATATGCTAAAATATTCTCATAAATGAAATTAAAGTCACTTGAATTAAACGGATTTAAATCATTCGGTAAAAAAAGCCGACTTGATTTTACTCACCCTCTAACTTCTGTCGTTGGGCCAAACGGATCTGGAAAATCAAACGTTGTTGAGGCATTTCGTTTTGTTTTAGGTGAACAATCAATGAAATCTCTTCGAGGAAAAACAGGAAAGGATTTGATATTCAAAGGTTCTGGCGGAGCTTCAAAGTTAAATCGTGCATCGGTAACAATAATTTTTGATAACAAAAAAAGAGTTTTTAAACTTGCAAATGGTGAATCAAATATAAATGTCGATTTTGATGAAGTCACCCTGACAAGAGAAGTTTTTGCCGATGGAAACAATGTTTACAAAATCAACAACTCAGAAGTTAGATTAAAAGATATTATCGAACTTCTCTCTTCTGTAAATATCGGCTCTTCTGGTCATCATATTATTTCGCAAGGTCACGCAGACAGAGTTTTGACAGCCAGCACAAAAGAAAGACGTGCGATGATAGAAGACGCTCTCGGTTTAAAAATCTATCAATTTCGTTTAAAAGAAAGTGAGAAAAAACTTTCAAAAACTCGTGAGAATATTTCACAAACAGAAAGTGTTCGCCGAGAACTTGCTCCACATATTAAATATTTAAAAAAACAAGTTGAGAAAATTCAAAAAGGTGAAGAATTGCGCGGAGAATTGACGAGTCTTTATCTGCTTTATTTTGAAAGAGAAACTTCTTATCTAAATCACGAAGACGTTTTCTTGAAAAATGAAAAAACTCGATTATCAGAATCTTTAAAAGATATTGAAAAAAGACTTTCTGGTATTTCTATCGAAAATGACAACTCTTTTGAAATTTCTAAAAATCAAGAGATAGAAAATATCCAAAAAGAGATGATTGCTTTTCGAGAGACAAAAGAAAATCTTTCGAGAACTTTGGGAAAAATGGATGGACTTGTTGAGATTGAAGAATCAAAACTTTCAAAAGGCGAAGCTTCTATTTCTATAAAAAACAGCGAATTCAATTCTTTTATCGACTCTATACATGATGGAATAGACAAAGCTCTGACTTTTTCTGGGATTTTTGAGATAACAAATTCTTTGAAAGAAATCAAAGATGGACTGAGTGCTTTTAGACAAAAATATAAACTAACAGGTGAAGTTTCTCGTGATGAACTCGACCTGCTTTTGAAAAATAGAGCTGAAGTTCTAAATCAAATTGAAGAATTGAACAAAAAAGTTCAAGATTTTCAATCAAAGATCGATGATATTCGAAAAGAAATTTCTTTGCATAAAGAAGCAAAATACAAAGAACAAGAAGAAAAATTCACTCTTCAAAATGAAAAAAACAGACTGACAAATTCTTTGGAAATGATTGAAAGTAAAACTTCACAATATTTGCGAAGAAAAACTTTGTTTGAAGAAAATATGAAAGAAGCTGTGGTTTTGGTTGGACATTCAATTTTGAGTTTTGATAAAACAAAAGAAGATTTGTCTTTCAGAGATGAAGAACAAGAAGATTTGCGAAGACAGATTGAAAGACTGAAAATAAAATTAGAAGACGTCGGAACCGCCGGCGGTAGTGAGGTTCTTCGTGAATATGAAGATGTGAAGCAGCGAGATGAATTTTTGATTAAAGAACTTGTTGATTTGGAGTCGAGTATGAAAAACTTGGGCGTTTTGATCGAAGAGTTAAAACAAACACTTCAATCTGAATTTAAAAATGGCTTGCAGAAAATAAATGAAAGATTTGAAGAATTTTTCCGACTTATGTTTGGCGGTGGTGGAGCATTTCTTTCTATTGTTGTAGAAAAACCAAAAAAGTTAGACGACAATATGGATGAAACAGAAGATGCGCAAGAAGATAAAAATTTTGAACAGGGAATCGATATAAATGTTTCTTTGCCACAGAAAAAAGTAAAAGAGCTAACAATGCTTTCTGGCGGAGAGCGATCTTTGACCTCTATTGCACTTCTTTTTGCGATGAGTCAGGTTAATCCGCCACCATTTTTGGTTTTGGACGAAACAGATGCTGCTCTC
>JAWKSM010000005.1:0-35431 GCA_041389065.1 Minisyncoccota bacterium | reverse complement strand
TTTGAAATCAAAGACTCCAAAAAGCTTTGTGGATAACCAGGCATTTTCACTAGGATTATGCCTGATACCATATAATCGCATATTTTGAGCAAAATTACAATAGAAAACGATTTTTAAAGCAACTTTACGCAATTTACTGCGATTCATAAATATAGACGATTTTAAAACGGTTTTATTACAAAAAATCGTAATTATGCCACAAATCTGAGATTTTCAAGTTATATGAAAGAATATTTACTCCAACGCTTCTCTCCCACACGCTTAAGGACATTTTCTTCAACCAAAGAATTGAGCTCTCTTTGTATTGTCTTTGAGGAAACATCTGGAAATGAAGCTGTAATATCGTGAACATTCACTTCCCCTTTTTCTTTTATAATTTCAAGAATTTTTGGTCTTCTGTCAGATGGTTTACTTTTTACTGCAGATTCTTTTTTAGGATTATTTTCAGTTTTATTTTTTTCAGGCTCTTTGTCGTTTAAAACTTTTTCGCTTGGAGAAATTTTAGGAGAAAAAACTTCTGTCTTTTTATCTGAGAAAATTGGAGCACTGACAGATTTAGTTTTTTCAAAGACATCTTCTGAGACATCGAATAGTGTCTTTGATAGACTGATTTGGTCTGACAAACTTTCTCCAATCTTTAAGTCTTCGATTTGAGAGAATCCTTCTCTTCTTTGCTTGTCTCTTAGAGAAGCAATTAGCTCCACCAAAACACCTTTCAATATTTTTGAGTTCATGTCTGAGATGAAGCCGACAGAAGACGCAACTTCTATCAATGAAACTATCTCCCAAGCAGTTCCTATGCATCTGGCTATAACAAAATGAACATCGCCAGAAAAAGAATACGACATTGATCTTGTTTCAGATATCAAATCTATACTTCTTTGTCTTATTCTGTGTCTTATAGGATCAGAAAATTCGATAAGGTCTGTGACCATATATATCGCAGCACCAATCTTCTCAGCCTTCTTAGAGACACCCATAAACACTGCTTCATGAGAAGGTTTTTGTCCTATATTTTTTATTTCTTGTCTTTTTAAGTTATCCATAATTTCTGTCTTTTATGATTATTTGTTGTGTCCATTATATATACTTAAGTTGAAAAAGACAAAGACTCTGGTTGTTTTGATATTTAATAAAAATATGTCAAATAAAATTAAATACTTTTATAAATTAAAAGACCAAAATAAACAATATTCACATATAAATAGAGTTTTTACATGCTACAATGTATTTATCTTATGGGAAGAAAACCAAAAAAAAATAAAGTTAATAATAAAGAAAATTCAAGTAAAAGAAGTCCGAAAGAAGAATCAGATTACGAATCAGAATTTCTTGGAATATCACTCAAAAAAGAAACAAAACAAACAATCTCGATAATCACATTGTTTGTTATTTCTTTGTTTTTTATTCTTGCAGGATTTGGTGCAGCTGGAGTTGCTGGAGACTTCGTTTTTAAAAATTTAAAGAAACTTTTTGGAGTAGGATACGCCCTTCTTCCAATCATCTTAATTTTGGTTGGATTTTCAATTTACAAATCAGAAAGACACAAAGTTGGAGTGGTTAACACAGTAGCCTCTATTCTTTTTATTCTCTCTGGTCTTGGTTTTATTGGAATTGTTGCTGGAACAGAAAATGCCGGTCTTTTAGGGAAAATCTCAGCTTGGCCTTTTTTGAAACTTTTTGATGTTTATATCTCTGCCCTGTTTTTGCTCGCACTTGTTTTTATTTCTCTAATTTTGATTTTTGAAGAAAGACTCAGCTTCCGATCTATCGGGTCTTTCTTCGGAAAAATATTTGGAACAAGACAAAAAAGTGATGAAGAAGATGTTGATGAATTTTATGAAGATGATGAAGAATATGACGAGGACGAATCTGAAGATCAGAAAGAGGTTCCGGAAGTTCCAGCACCAAAACCAGTTCAACCACAGAAAGAAGAAAAAGATGCTTTTGGTATGATGCCAAACTTTACAGCTTCTGGAGAATATAAAGCTCCACCACTTTCCCTTTTAAACAAAAACAGTGACAAGGTTGTAACAGGAGATATAAAAGCAAACTCAGTAATCATCAAAAGAACTTTGGCAAACTTTGGAATTGATGTAGAGATGGATGAAGTTACAGTTGGTCCAACCGTAACAAGATATTCTCTAAAGCCTGCTCAAGGTGTCAGACTTTCAAAGATCAGTGCTCTTTCAAATGAACTTCGCCTTGCACTGGCAGCAAAAGCTATTCGTATTGAAGCTCCAATTCCTGGACAATCTTTAGTTGGTGTTGAAATTCCAAATCAAGTAAAAGCCTTGGTTGATATTAGAACTTCTAATAACAACCACGCCTTTTCAAAAAAATCCGAAACCTTTGACAGTTGCTCTTGGTAAAAGTGTTTCAGGAAAAGCACACTATGCGAATATCGCAAAAATGCCACACCTTATTATCGCCGGAGCCACTGGTGCTGGTAAATCTGTTGCTGTTCACGCACTTATCAGTTCTCTTCTCTACCGAAATGGACCAGAAAACCTGAGATTTATAATGGTTGATCCGAAAAGAGTTGAGCTTACTTTATACAACAACATTCCCCACCTTCTAACTCCGGTTATAACAGAGCCGAAGAAGGCAATAATCTCTTTGAAATGGGCTGTCGGAGAAATGGAAAGAAGATACGATATTTTAGAAGGTCATGCTGTAAGAGACATTGAGTCATACAACAAAAAGAAAGAAAAAGATCCTGAGATGGAAAAGATGCCTTACATTGTTGTTATTATTGACGAGCTTGCCGATATTATGATGAGTTACCCAAGAGAGCTCGAAGCCGGAATCGTAAGACTAGCACAAATGTCTCGAGCTGTTGGTATTCACCTTATACTTTCAACCCAAAGACCTTCTGTAAACGTTATTACAGGACTTATCAAAGCAAACGTTCCGGCTAGAATTGCCCTTCAAGTATCTTCTCAGATAGATTCACGAACGATTCTCGACAGCGCTGGTGCAGAAAAACTTCTTGGTGCTGGAGACATGCTCTACTCTTCTGGAGATATGAACCAACCAGAAAGAATCCAATGTGCTTTTATTTCTGAAGAAGAAGTTAAGAAAGTTGCTGGATATTTGAAAAATCAATACAAAGACGAACTTCCAGATGATATAAACTTAAGTGAAGTTAGTACAAATCGCGAATCAACGATATTTGATAGTGGAGATTTAAGCGACGGAGATCAAGATGACCTGTTTAACGAAGCGAAAGCTATTGTTATAAGTAGTAAAAAAGCTTCAACATCTTATCTTCAAAGAAGATTGAAGATCGGATATTCCCGCGCAGCCAGATTAATAGACGAACTTGAACAAGCTGGAATTGTCGGAGAAGCAAACGGATCGAAGCCAAGAGAGATTTTAGTAAATAACGATAGCGGTAGCACATCAGAAGATTATGAAGAAAACACTGACAAAAATTTTGACGACAGCGAAGAAGAAGACTCTTATTAAAATCATCAACCGAAGCCTGATTTTTGTATTCTTCTCTTTTATTGTTATATATGCGGTTTTAAATACGCGTTTAATTTCCCGCGGAATAAATCTTGTCGTTTTGGGAATAGAAAATGGCAATATTTACAACGAAGGAACTCTACCGATTGAAGGAAATGCTAAAAGAGCTAAACACGTTTTAGTGAACGGAAGAGAAATAAATGTAAACCAAAGTGGCGATTTTATGGATATGTTGGTCTTGCTTCCTGGATATAATATAATAACTATAAGCGCCGAAGATAAATTTGGTAAAGTTACCCAAAAAAAATTCGACATTGTTAGAAAAGACGAGATTATCAATTTAGAGGGCTAATAAGCTCAGAATATATTTTATGGCACTAGCAAAAAAGAAAAGTAAACCTACAAAAAAGGTTGAAGAACGTGGAGATTCTGAAACTTCTTCAAAAAATGTTTTAGAAACAATTAAAATGATTCAAACAAAATTCGGAGAAGGATCTATCATGAAAATGGGAGATACTCCGAAAGTTGCTATCGATGTAATTCCGACTGGATCGCTTGGGCTAGACGCGGCTCTTGGTATTGGTGGCGTTCCAAGAGGAAGAATTATTGAAATATTTGGACCAGAATCTTCTGGAAAAACAACTCTCTCACTTCATGTTATCGCAGAAGCTCAGAAAAAAGGCGGGATTTGTGCTTTTATCGACGCAGAACACGCGATGGATCCGGACTACGCAGCAAAACTTGGTGTAAATATTGACGAACTTTTGATTTCTCAACCAGACACAGGAGAACAAGCTCTTGAAATCGCTGAAAGTCTAGTGAGGTCTGGAAGTATTGATGTTATCGTGATCGACTCTGTTGCCGCCCTAACACCAAAAGACGAAATCGAAGGAGATATGGGCGCTCACCATGTTGGTAAACAAGCAAGACTAATGTCTCAAGCTCTTCGAAAACTTACCGCACTAATGTCAAAAACAAAAACTGTTGTTATATTCATCAACCAAATCAGAATGCAAATCGGTGTAATGTTTGGAAATCCTGAAACAACAACTGGAGGAAAGGCTTTGAAATTCTACTCTTCTGTTCGAATGGACATCAGAAAAATCGCACAAATTAAAAAAGGTGAAGAAGTTGTTGGTTCTCGAACAAGAGTGAAAGTTGTAAAGAATAAAGTTGCGGCACCTTTCAAACAAACTGAATTTGATATTATCTACAACGAAGGTATTTCTCTTGAAGGTGAAATACTTGCGCTTGGAGAAAGTATGGGTATTATAAAAAAGTCTGGAGCTTCATATAGCTATTTGCCTGGAAAAGACGAAAAAGCAGAAGTAAAACTAGGAAGAGGTTATGACGCAACAAGACAAATATTAAAAGATAAGGAATTCAAGAAGACTCGCGATGAGATTCTAAAAGAAATTAAAGCGGGGCTTAAAAACCTATAATATGCTTGATTATAACGAGATACGAGAGCGAAAAATCATAATTTTTGAAGGAGAACCATATGAAGTTGTTTCTTCTCATGTTTTTAGAAAACAACAAAGAAAACCAGTAAACGCAACCAAACTAAAAAATCTTGTTTCTGGAAGAGTTGTAGAATATTCATTTCACGTTTCAGAAAAAGCAGAAGAAGCTGATATAAGTAAACGCCCTGCTAAATATATTTTTGAAAAGCGAGGAGAATTTTGTTTTACAGATCCAAATAATCCAAAAGATAGATTTTTCTTAGGACTCGATGTTTTAGGAGACTCAATGAAATGGGTAAAAGAAAACAGCGAGGTTTCTCTAAAAATTTTCACAGACAAAGAAGGTGAAGAAAAAATTGTTGGAGTTGATGTTCCAAACAAAGTTTCCCTTTTGGTTAAAGAAGCTCCACCAAATATCAAAGGAGACACAGCAACTGGAGGAAATAAAGTTATCGAACTTGAAACCGGTGCAAATATAACAGCCCCAATGTTCATAAATGTTGGTGATAAAGTTATAGTAAACACAGAAACAGGACAATACGTGGAAAGAGATAATAGTTAATAAAACGATGAAGGCCCCGCAGCTTTGCTGCGGGGCTTTCGTTTTTAGCCGGTTATGGCAAGTGTTACAACTTTGGTCTCTTCTTCCTTTGCCCCGATCGGCTTTGGGTCGTGTTCCAACACGTCTTTGGTTAAACCTAGGACCTCTTCCCTGAAGTTTGCGGAACTCACAGACTCGATGTTACCCCAACGAACAGAGTTGTCATACTGAATTCTAACAAAGACCCTGATCGTATCCAGAGATTCCCTGGTTAAGACCACGCTAACCACTAGATCCAAACATTCGCCACTATAGTCCATGTAGTCGTGACGAATTCCTTCATTGCTCACAAGCCTAATCAGGCTGTCGACGAAAGATGTATCCTCGAAAGCTTTTCTCATAACCTGAAGCTGGACACGATTGTATGCTTCTGAATAGCCATAATCACGCTCATTGAAACCGATCATAAGCTTAAGCGTGACAGGCTTATCGGAGAATACCGACGAAAAATTCTCCTTTATAAGAGAAATCCAGCATGACTGAATGAAATCATCCAGAATATGCATATAAGTAAGTAGTACCGGATAACGACTCCAAGATGAGAACTTGCAGGTTTTTTTATACAATTCTTGCTTTTGCTCACGAATAATCCTTTCTGCTTGAGGTTTGGCAATAGACATGATGGAGGTATTTTATGGGCGAGGCCCGGGTTTAGAAAGGTCAAAAATCCTTTTAAAATTTACAGGAATACTCTAAAAAGGTCAATCAAAAAACCAGCTGAAGCTTCAGCTGGTTTTTTGATTATCGTACTACGAATGGGAGAAGTCCCATTATACGTGCTCTTTTTATTGCATTTACCAAGTTTCTTTGATTCTTTGCAGTAAGACCATTTCTCTTTCGAGAGATAATTCTTCCACTTGGATTTATAAATTGTTTTAGAACAGCAACGTCTTTGTAGTCAATATGTTTGATATTATTTGATGAAAAAAAATCTTGCATATAACTTTTATTTTAATTTTAGAATGGTATATCTTCTGGATTTATATCGTCTTCGTCTGGATACTCAATAGTGTCTAGATCTGGTGCTTTTGGAGCTTCTTCAGAATTATTTTTAGAAGAAGCAGAAGAAGATCCTGAATCAGATGAAGATCGTGAACCAAATTGAACATTGTCAGCGATAATCTCTGTTCTATAATTTTTCTTTCCGTCAGACTCCCAACTTCTTGTTTGAAGTCTTCCTTCAATCATTAAATTATTTCCCTTCTTCATGTATTGAGCGACAGTTTCTGCCTGTCGACCAAAAACAACTACATTGTGATATTCTGTTGATTCTTTTTTAGAACCATCTTTATCCTTCCACACTCTATTTGTGGCAACACTAAAATTAGTAACCTTCATACCCGTTGGAAGAGATTTCATCTCAGGGTCACGGGTTAAATTCCCTATAAGCATTACTTTATTTAAATACATATTACTATTTTAAACAAAAGTAATTTTTATTACAAGGCGGCATCTTCTTCGATAAGTTCATCGATTTTCTTGTCTACTGCTTCTTCATCCATTGGAGCTTCAGAAGATTCTGAACTAGAACTTTCTTCGCTTGAAGATCTTCGATTTCCCTTTACAAGTTTTGGTGTAGAGATTGTGTTTTCTCTAACTGTTTTGATAACAATGTATCGTAGAACCGACAAAGTGTTATCAGCCATCTTGTTTATTTCAGCAATCATTGAAGGATCTAATTCAAATTTTACCCAACCAAAATATGCTGATGTAAATCTAACATTTTTGTTTTCAATTTCTTTTGTCATCTCATAAGCAAGCTTAATAAGATTTGGATATTCGTCTGAAATTATGATTCCACCCAAAGAAGTTATTTTTTCTTTGATTGCACCAACTTGCTTCGCAACTTCTTCTTCAGAAATTGTTGGAATAAGATTGTAACCAATTTCGTAAATTGTTTTATCTGTTTTTGACATTTTTAAAATAAAATTAGGCCTTTCGGGCCCTTTTAATAATTTTGCCAATATGGCAAATAGTGGCTTATTTCGGACCAAGGGATACCAGCACGGTGGCGGCATCCAATAAGCTACGAGAAATATATTACCAATAAAACCAGATTTAGGCAAGTCATATAAAAAAAGAAAAGCCCGAGCTTTTTTTGCTCGGGCCCTGTGTTCCTGTGGGCGCAGGACTCACGTCCTGCGCCCCCATAGAACTGTATCTCCCCTAAGAACCGCCAGATCTGCGTTTTTCGAGAAACGACTTGTCGTTTAACGTTCTTAGATACTTCTCGTAACACACTAACCAATGATCCAAAGGACCAGTAGCGTTCCCGCCCAAGAGTTAGAATGTAGGGGTTTACCCAAGGCTATGTTTTAGGATCCCTCCGTCTCTGCCATAGCCCTCATGTACTAAGAAGATACCACCGCATAAAATTATAGCATATTCAAAGAATAAGTCAAGTATATTTTATCTACTTCACCACCGCCGGAAAATCACCACCAGGCTTTGGACAAGGGTCTAGAACAAAGGTTTTTGAAGCGCTGTTGTCTTGTGAATTTGTGTCATCTTGATCTAATGATATTAGTGTAGCTACATTTGTTTTTCTTCCACAAGCTCTTTTAGGTACTCTTGTTGTTATATCTACATATGTGTATGTATTTGGTTCAAGTGATGTAACAGTTATCACTCCTTCATTTTGATTGTAGGTAATATTGTTGTTTTGTGAGTTTTGTATGTGGTAGTTAATATCTTCTGGAAGAATATCTCCTATTCTGATATTTGTTCCCAATCCTGGCCCTGTGTTATACACCAACACTCTCCATGTTATGTATCTATCAAAGAGTGATATTTGTGAATCGATGAGGTCTTTTTTGATGCCGATGTTTGTAGAAGCGTTGTTTAATCCAACTCCAAAGTTGTTGTTTTCACTGATTTGACCATTTGATACCGTGACTTGTCTTGCATGAGAATATCCTGAAAGAAGATTGTTTGTTTGTGGTTCTGTAATACTTGGATATATGTCTTCTCCTTGAAGTGCTACGTAATATGTTCCATCAGGAAGATTGTTGAATGTGTATTTTCCTAAGTTTGGAATATTTTGTGAAGTTACTGTTTGAAGTGGTGTATTGTTTCCTTGTTCAAACAGACTAACTGATATACCAGAAAGACTTGATTCATTTGATGATTGTAAACCGTTTTGGTTTAGGTCTTGGTAGATGGTGCCGGTGATTGAGCCGGTGAGATTTGGAGGTGGAGGTGGGGCGTCTGCTGGGCGGATTGAGATGTTGTCGAATAGGATCCAATTAACGCCAATACTTCCCTCATCTTCTACGTAGAAAATTACATACTCATAAGATTCGTCAGCTGTGAATGTTTCTTCAAATGAATACCACTCTTGTGGACTTACAGAAGAACCAGTTTGATTAAATATCATTTGATGTGGTTCTGGGATTTGCACCAAAGGATTTCCTGTAGATGCATCCAAAAGGAGAGCAAATTTAATTTTTGAAATATCAATAGCTGATGTTTTTGAAGCAAAATCAAAACTTAATTTATATGAATTTCCTGAGACAAGAGGTTCTTTTAATTTCATTATCGGGGTTTCTGACGCAGAGTTTATAATACCTCTAAGATATGGAAAGTCCGTTCCTTCTGGAGCTGGCGCGGTATAAGAACCGTATCCAGAAAAAGAATCATGCAGGACAACGTCTGGAGTATTAAAGAATTGGCACAAATTTAAAGCCTCGCCTCCGTAATCTGAGTAATTTTGTTGACCCCATTCAATACAATATATTTGGGCGAAAGATGAATTGTGTGGACTTGGTATAACTGCATCAAATCCACCATTACAAATATATTCATCTGGGTCAGTTGTAACCTGGTCACAGGTTTGTAAATATCCCAAGTGAATATTAGCAGGAAATGATACTCTGTTTCCCGTAGATGAGTACATTCGATAAACAATATCTCTTGGCTCTGTAGATTCTCCTGGTGTGAACAATATTGATCTACGATTGTAAGGTTCACTTGTGCTTAATCCTGTACAGTCAATACTTGAGTAATATTCAAAAGAATCTCCTGGATACACATTTGATTCAAAAATATCATAAAGATACATATTTCCCACAAGCATAAAAGGATCGTTGGCTATTGGATCTACGCAGACCGGATTTACACCGTCGAA
The DNA here is from genome assembly GCA_041389065.1 of Minisyncoccota bacterium. Classification (GTDB taxonomy): domain Bacteria; phylum Patescibacteriota; class Minisyncoccia; order Phycocordibacterales; family CSBR16-119; genus JAUPTX01. Next base: position 25,770 of record JAWKSM010000005.1, on the reverse strand, counting down.
AGTTATCAAATCATCCACAGCAACAGGTGTCGCATATTGGCAAGGAGTAATACTAGAAACCATATACCCCAAATGACACAAAACTTCTTTCTCCCCTTGATGAATTTCTCTTTCTGTATTTGTTCCAATTGATGGATGCATTACATAGGTTTGTCCATCTCGATTCATATCAAAGTGAGAAAGTGAAGAACCTTGTTGCCAAGAAGATGGACTGTATACAGAACGAACTTCATCTGGATTTGCACCGACAATGTTTTTTACACCCTGGTAGACAACTTGATTTGTTAAAAACCAAGGAGAAGGCACTCCAACAGGAACATTCAATAGTTTTGTTACGTGATTGATGAAAGAGTTTAAAAGAGAATTGTCTTTGTATGAGAAGTAGTCAAGGGTTGTATATGGAAGTTCAAATTCTTGCCCAGGTGGAATTACAGATAGTTTGTTTTCAAACCCAAGAGCGTGGAGCATCTCATGCCACATAACAGAATACATATCATATGTTGAGGAGTTTAAAGATGAATCTACATCCCAATTAACTCCGTTAAAGTTTGTGATTACAAGAGCGTCGAAGTTTCCAGGAGTTGGTGTTGGATCTTCTCTTGTCAAAATGTGCTTGTGAAGAGATCCGTTGTCTGGGTTTAGTGAATAGTATCCAGAGTATGAGGAAGCTCCAGCTAAAGCTCCTTGAGGAAGTGAGATATCGCTTCGCATAAACAAGATATCTGGTTGTGTGTTTGTGCCATTAATCATTAGCAAAACTGACATATCCTCCAAAACCCTACAAACCTCTTCTCTTCTTCCCTCTCCATATGTAGGATCGTCATATCCAATATTTGTTCCAAGTGCAACATCTTCAAAGTAAGCTTTGAAATATCCTGTAACAGAAGTATTGGCTCTACAGTTGTAAACTCCGGGATTGTCTGTGTCTTCATCCATTGCAAAAGCTTTGTTTGTTTTTAGAGAGTTTAGAAATGATTGTTTTTTTGTGCTTTCTTTCTTTTCATCTGCTTTCATGAAAGCATTTGGTTTGACTGGGTAGTTCCAAGCATCACGGATTGGTCCAAAGTCTACGTATGACATTCCATATTCTTTTTCTAGAATAGCTCTTGCCTTTTCATCATCAAAAATAGCTATTGGTAGATCAAAAGCTTTTTCACCTTTTTTAAAGCTTGGTGTTTTTTCAAAAGCGTAGTTAAAGTCAAACATTCCAGGAACATCTTTTGAAGGAGAAATGTTGTAGATGTTTTCTACACTTACTGAGTTAATAGCTGCAGCTTGTTGAAGTTTTCCATTAAAAGCTTTTTGAAATGTATTTTCTGTAATACTTAGAGTTAAAAGCAGTATCAAAACAGAAGAAAGGAGGATGCCGTTTAGGAAACTTTTATTTTTTTTCATGGGTTTATTATACACTTTGCAAAAAAATGTGTAAAACTTTTTTGACTTATATTTTTATAGTGTATAATTTTTATATAAGAATTTTTAAATATGGCAACAGTTAAAAAAACAACTAAAAAAGTTGCAGAAAAAACTCCTAAAGAAAGTAAGTCAGCTTCGCACATTAAACAAGAAAATGTATTTGCAAAAATAACAAAAACAATAATGCAACTTTGTGTTGCGATTGTGGCGATAATTGTTGTTTTTTCTCCAGATACCGCTTGGGTTTTGGGTCCGATAATCGGTTCGCTTTCTATAATGGGGATTGCTTTAGGATATTTTGCTTCTAAATAATAAAACAAAAGAGCGGCGCCTTCGGCGCCGCTCTTTTGTTTTATTTTATCTAACTCTATAAGTTATCGTTACTGTAGTTTCTACCTTGTTCTCACCTGTTGGGATTGTTGCATCAAATGATCTAGCTGATTGATTCATTGCGTCCCCTGCCATAGCCATTTCAGCTTTTGCATAATACAGATCTCCGCCATAACCTTCAGAGAAATTTTCAATTCCAGCAATTCTCACACCCAAGTTTTTTGCTAAAGCTTTTGCTTTTTCTTTTGCTTTAACAATGGCTTCTTCTCGAACTTCGGCCTTCAAAGTTTCTTCATCTTCAATTCTAAAGCTTGGTCCATAAATATTTGAAACATCCGCAGATCAAGAGAAGAAATAACTTTTCCTACATTATCTAAATTTCTAATAGTCACAGAAATAGATTGATTTGCTTCATATCCAACCAAAGCTCTTTGTCCGTCATCACATCTGTATTGTAAACAAATTGCTTTTCCGTATTCATATCTTGGGTTTGCGTTATAATATGAAGTTTTTTATATCTTTTTCTTCAATTCCCAAACTCTTCAAAAGAGTTTATTGTATTTTAACAATTACATCAACAGCTTCTTGAGCATTCGCCAATTCTTTATCTTCCTTAATCACCGAAAAAGAAATTTCAGCAATATCTGGAGTTGCAAAAACTTCAGCAGAAGCATCGACTGTGATTGTATCAAAATCTCTTTTTTGTTTTATATCAGTCACAATTTGGACAACGATATAAAGAGAAAGGAGTAATAAAACAATAGTCAAAACCCCTAGCGCATTCTTCAAACTTTCTTGTAATGTTTTTTCCATAAATAATTTACCTAATTACTTTTAATTTTGTCGTAAATATTGGCAAGTGTTATTGATGTTAACGGTAAAGAAACAAGAAGACCAATTCCAACTAAAATTGCACCTAAAATATTTAGCAATATTGCTAAAATTGCGAATTTTACCAGAAAAGCTCTTCTTCCCTTTGCCAAAGCAAAAGATCCTTTTATCGTTGACCAAAAACCACCCCCTACATCTATAAGACGATACTGAGGGAAAAACATTACTCCAATACAAGTAACAAAAACCAAAGCAATCAAAGCAACTGAGAACGCAATGCTTATGATTGGGTTAATTTTTACAAAGACGATCCCCAAAGCGCTAATCCCAAAAAGAACCATCATGGCAAAACTCACAAAAATATTTATAGCTAAAAACAAGAAATATTTTTTCTGAGTAAGACCTTTAAATAAATTTGAGAATCCAACTTTTTCATTTCTCGAAACCTTCAAAGATGAATTTGCTACAGCAAAGTATATTAATGGTGAAATAAAAAGTGAAATTATTCCAGACAATGAAAACATGTTGTCACCCTCTATGTTTAAAAGAGCTGAGACAACAACAACCAAACGAAAAAGAGGAACCAAAAATTTATAGTTTTGTTTAAATTGTTTCCAACTTGTTTTTATATTTTCTCTTAAAGAAATTTTCATAATTTATTTTATTTAATTGCTTTAAGCTCAACATCGAATACTAGTGTCGAATTTGCTGGGATTGGACCAATTGCATTTGAACCATATGCAAAAGCTGGCGGAAGAGTAAGTCTTCGAACTTCTCCAACTTTCATATTTACAAGACCAATATCCCAACCAGAAATTACTTGACCAGCGCCAAGAGTAAATTCAAAAGTTTGTCCTGATTCTACATTTGAATCAAAAACTGTTCCGTCTGTAAGACGTCCTGTATAAAGCACACTCAAAGTATCACCTTGTTTTGTCATCGCTTCACCTGTTCCCTCTTTCAAAACAGTCATTTGTGGAGCACTTTGTTCTCCGTTATTTTGACCACTTTGATTATTTGAAACTTCGTTTTGATTTTCTTCTTGATTATTATTCATAGATTGCTCGTCTGTTTGATTATTCATAATTTCTTTTTCTGGTGTATTTTTTAGAACAAAATAAACACCTGCCACAAATATAGCTACAACAACAACTGAAATCAATAAATTTTTATTCATATTATTTTAAAATAAATTATAAGCTTTTGATAAATAGTATACATTATTTCATCAATTCTTGAACTTCTTTGAAAATTGACCTTGCTTTATAAGGATTTATATTGAATTCAAGAGCTAAATCTTCTACTGAATATGGAAGCAAATCTTGAGCCAAAATAAGTCCACGTTTTGCAATCTCTTCTAGTGCATTTTTCGTCATAGAAGGAATAACTGTTACGGGATAAATTTTCTTTGCAATAATAAGATCTTCTAAAGATTTATTTTTTGGATATGTCCAACCTGTCACAGCTAAGTTGTAAGCTTTTGCATACTTTATTACAGTATTTGTAAACTTCGTGTTTGTAATAAGCCAAGGAAGAAAATGTTTGTTTTTCTTTTTATTTTGATCAAGATTATTAATATCTCGAACTCGAGACTCAGCATACATCATTTCGTTTATGTGAGTTCTGATTCCTTCTTCATTTCTATACTTTGCCTCAACCAGAAAAGTTTGTCCATCTTTTTCTGCAACAACATCAATCTCGTGTGGAACACCCTTACCTTTCATAATCACATTTCTTCTTGTTTTGTATCCATAAGCTCGAAGAATTGCTTCAACATATTGTTCAAAAAGAAATCCGGCTGGACCAAGAGAATTTATTCCTCGTCTTAGAGAATATCTAACAGCGATATCCAAGTCTTCTTTCACAAGATGCCTTAGTGAATCTCGGAAAATATTTGAACTCGTTGCGCCAGGTTTTACTTTTTTAGAAACCATTTGGCAAATATTATCAGCAACTTTTGTTGGTGCACCAGCTCGCTTTATCGAATCACAAAGTTTTTTTGGATCAAATTTTTCTACATCTCCCGTTGATTTAATTATTTCCATAAAGCAAAAACTATTCTAATAATGAGTCGATTAAAGAAGAGACATCTTCGTAAGGCAATGCACCAGAAAACGGATACATGTTTCCTTTTTTATCAATCAAAACTGTGTGTGGCGTTGCGTTAAACCCAGCCAAAACCCTAACTGTTGTAAAATCTCTTGTGATTGTATCGTTTAGATCTTTGTCGTTGTAACAAGTTTCAAAATCTGTTTCAGATAAGCCAAGAGAGACCGCTTCTGTTTTTAAAAAATCATAATTTATATCTTTTTGATTTTCAAAAAGTTTGTCAGCGTAGATAAAAAAGGCTTCATCACCTAGATTATTTCCAACACAAGAAGATGCAACAGCCGCCGGCTTGTTAAAAATTGGCAAATGTCTGTAAACCCATCTAACTTTTCCGTTATAATTTTCGACGATCTGCTTCATTGTTGGATGATATCTTGCACAAAAACCACAAGAAAAATCAGAATATTCGACCAAAGTAATTTCCGCGTCTTTGTTTCCTTTTATAAAATCAGAATCTGTAACATCGGGAATTGCAACTTGTTTTGTGCTGACCGAAACTTCTTCTGTTTCGACATTTTTCATGTTTGAAGAAAAAATAACTGACAGAGAAATCAAAACCGCACCAACAACAATAGCCTGAGGAACAGATACCGAATTCTTTTTTGTTTTTACTTCTTTTATTTCTTGTTCCATTATTTTTTAGCTACTTTATTAATACATTTTTCACATCGACACCCTATTGGCTTTATAAACTCATTGAAATATTCTTTTCCATAATCATAAGTTATTTCATCGCCAACATTTATATTTTTTATAGCTTCGATTAAAATTTTTCCATCTTTATCAATTTCAACTTCACAATTCGGACGACAAGAGTGGTTTATATACCTGGCCAAGTTCCAACGAGGACTTCCGTCTATAGTGTATTTATCATCAACTTCAAATAAATATTTTCCGGTGTGATATTCGATATCTTTGTTTAATCTTTTAATTCCAATATACTCAATCACAAAATCGCCTTTCTTAAATGGTTTGTTTGTTTTAAGCCCAAAACCCGCACCCTTCTTTGCCTTCATTATTTTAAAGTCTTTGTTCTTTTTTGTTTTATTTTTCGTTCCAGATTTCATAACGAAATTATAGCACAATATAAAAAGACCCCGATTGGGGCCTTTTTATTATCTTGGAACGTATCCGCCTCCTCCTTTTGTTGGTTGCTTTTTAAGACTATATAGATAATCTTCTGCTTGTTTTTGATTACCGATATTGAATTTTTGAATCACTGGCTTTGATTCTACACTACTTGATCCTGTCGGCTTTGTGTCAGTATTTTTATTCTTTGAAAAAAGATTTGAAATAACACTTGCTTGGTTTCCTTCTGAATCAATCTGTTTTTTATTCAAAACAAGATATGCAACAAGAAGGATTAGTACGACTGCAATTAATATAATTAATTTTTTCATATGTTTAACAATTACCATATTCTACTACTAATGCACTGAAAGGTTGGATAGTTTGGACACCAGTAAGTGGTGTATTGTTTGAAGTACAACCATTTACCGACCTTGTTATTGGAGAAGCTGTTGGGTTTAGGTAAATATCAGGTTCTGGTCTTGTGCTTGATGCAGGATAAGTTGATTCTGTTGAGTTCGCATCTTCGCCCGAGAAGGTTCTCCATGCTGACATTGTGTAATCTGTTGTAGTGAAAGGTCCAATAACTGGCCATCTTGTAGTAACACGGTTTGCGCTTAATCTATTGTAATAATAGTTGTTGTTTATTGTTCCATAATCAACGTGCGCTCCTGTACCATTACTATACACGTAGAACATGTATATTCCCCGGCTTCCATTTCTACCCGAAGCATCAAGCTGATCAGGCTTTGAGCCATACAACTTGTTACCTGTCACTATATCATTAAATTGTGGTCTAAAACAAGCACTGTTTTCGTAAGGCAAACAAAGTTGCATGTAAGAAGCTCCATAAGATGGTCCAATGTCTCGATATATCGAAGCGTCACTGAAGAATATTCCACCTCTTCCGAAATTAAATCCAATATTGTTTATTGTTCGGTTGTTTATATATTCATTACCGTGATCCATAACATATGCATCGTTTCCAACGTTTGCAACAACGTTATTTTCTACAGTAGTGTTTTTGATAGTGTCGTCACCATAATAGATACCGTTACTAATACCGTTTGGTGGATATGTTGGATAAGGCAACGGCATGGCGCTCATATTTTGAGAATAAACTTCTTCAATTATATTTTTTCTAATTGAAAGACCATCTGCGATGTTAAACATGATAGCTGCACCATCTGTTACAGAAACCAACATATTTTTCAAGTGATTTTCTTCAACAACACCACTACCGTTTACGAATACTCCAGTATAACCGATGTTTTCAATAATATTTCTTCTTATCACTTGGTTTGATGTACCAGTGTTGATAGCGATCATACTCCAAGAAGTGCCACTTCCGGCATACCAAGGATCAATACCAATATCTTTGATCACGTTTCCTTCTATTGTTTGACCATTTCCACCAACAAAGTAAATTCCGTCTTGATAAATATTGTGGATGTAGTTGTTTTTTATAAGAACACCATCTGTTGCAGAAGTTGCTTGTGACCAAACACCGATAGCTTTTCCTGATTTTCTAATTTCAAGATTTTCATAAACGTTTCTTCTTTGGTCTCCAAATGAACTCACAGTTCCACTGTATCCTTCAAAAACAAGATTTTTAAATTGTGTATCTCGTGCGCCGGCAGCTGTCATGTAAATACCTTCAACTCTTGCTGATATTTCGATACTTAGGTTGTTTGGATTTGCGTTTCCTGGTGCCCAGAAATAAAGTTCTCCTGTCGTGCTGTTGTAATACCACTCACCTGCTGAATCAAGGAAAGATAGTTTGTTTTCAAGACCATATGACCAACCTGCTTGATCACCGTCGAAAATCGCAGCGCCTGGAGTAAAAGTAACAGTTGATCCTGAGTTTGCTGTAACTTGTCCTTTAAACCACGCCCAAGGGTTTGCATATTCTATGATATTTGCCCCAACCAAAGAGTTTGCTGCTTGAGTTCCGATCCATGTTCCAGATGCTGTTGTAGATGTTTTGTTTGTTGTTTGAAGCCATCCTGTGTTTGGGTGTCTTGCAAGATTTTGAACAACACCAGCAACTTGTAATTGTTTTGGAGAAAGACCTGTTGCTATTGTTGTTTTCCAAATATTTCCAGAGTAAGTAACCCAAGGTGTTGTAACTTGATCAAATCCTGAAATTATTGGAGCAGCACCAGAACCATATGCATCAAACCTTAGTGGTGATGATTGAGTTCCAGAAACAGAAAGTGTTATTGTTCCAGGATATACCCCACCTCTCTTGAAACAAGTCATTGTTCCTGCTGAGAAAGATGCTGTGTTTAATTTAGATATTGTTTTCCAAGGAGTTGAAGTTGAAGTACCATTGTTTGAGTCGTTTCCAGCAACAGCGTCAACATAATAAATTGTTCCACCAGATGGGTTTGTACAAGATGTTGCGTTGTCAGTTAGACTTGGTCCAACTGGTCCGTTAATTCCGAGCACCTGACTTCCAGACGGAGCTGATGGTGTGGTTGCTGAAACAGAAGAAGATTGATTTGACTGATTTCCAGCTGACATCGTAAATGCAGAAACTTTATAGTAGTAAGTATTGTACTTGCAGACTAACTGAAAAATCAGTGTAGCTATGAAGTTGAGTGTTATAGGGCTTTCATTTTTTGAACATATGTTCCAGATTGATGTATCACTTCTAAAAATATTGTAACCTGAAACGCCAACAGCGTCAGATGACGCTGTCCATAGACTAACCATATTTTGACTGGTCGAGCCGTTTGTTACAAGTTGCCAGACGGAGTTAGTCGGAACGGGTTGTGTCCCCACCACCGTTCCGCCAACTGTTGCAATAGCACCGAGTGATTCATTGTAATATGTTCCGCTGTTTGTTATTTCAAGTTTAACTGCAGTAACCATGTATTTATTTCCTGAAGTGTAGTTATCTGTTGAAGTGAAGCTTGTTCCTGTTATCGGAGATCCGTTTAGTTTTGTGATACTACTTGAAGTTATCTTGTATACATTGTATCCGTGTGTAGCGCTCGCTGCTGCTGGCCAAGACATTGCTGTTTTACCACCGCTGTTTGAAAGAGTTAGAGAAGAAACTGGAGCAATATATTCAGCACGTAGAGATGGATCACCTAGAAGTGTCATAAATCCGTTACCTTGATTTGTACTACTTGGGGCAGATGTGCTCCAAATACCCCCAACTGGTATATATCCTGAGCTATTGTTATTTACCGACATACGTGTAGCATGACCAATATTTTGACCAATACCCATTGAATGCCAGATACCATACCTATCGATCAGCATGAACAGACATTACTAGCGCCTTACCACTTCTGCAAGTAACTGTCTCTTAGTAGTGAGTTGTAATCATTCCATTCAGGTAGATAACTTGCCATAAATTGATTAAATACGCCTCCCATGACGGCGTCAAATAATCCTTAAGATGTGTACGTATAATGCAGTGCCGTTCATACAGCATCACCTCCGTATAGTCAACAGTGTTGACCTCCATAACGAGCATGATAGGAATAGATAACTTTTGATCTCCAGGATGTGCATCATTGAACGTAAGAGCATTGCTGCTGAACACCGTGATCATATAGTGATTTCATTTGAACCAAATATTGATGGAAATGTTCCCAATATATATGATCCACCTGTCCATCCACTACTTTATCCATGCATCTCTTATAAAAGCTTTTTTTGTTGGAGCCCAAGACATTTGTTTTAAATCCTCTAGCTTTTGTTAGATAGTTTGAAAGCATTGTTGTTTGCTAACTGAGCATGATTTGATGCAAATGTTGCGGAACTTAAATTCTTCATTTGTCATAAGTTCAGACATATCTACTCTACCAACTTGAAGTTCTAGAGCCGAAGGTGTTTGACCATTCGATAAACAGAATCGATTATGATGTAATTGGAGGAATATCGGTAAGATATGAACTTGTTTGGATATGGGGATGACCAAATAATCGTATACCGTTTATGTGTTGTCACCTAGGAAGACTCCATAAAGTTAAAGTGTAGCTGAATGGCGAATTTACAACCTCACTGATAAATTCCAGAAGACGATTATTTACTGCTGTATAGCCATTAGACCCTAACGCTGAGTTAAATTCTTGAGTCATCTCACCATAATATGTATCAGATGATACTGCACGACCATAAGGATAACCGTTGATATTGCTCTACCGCCGTGACCGTCACTGTTAAAGTTACCAACCTTGAAGGCACAGGAATGTGTCCAAGAAGATAAAACAGCTTTTACGTTTGTTGGATCAGCGTCATATTCTGCTTTAATAACATTTCTTACGGCTGTTGGTGTGTCTGTTCGACTTACATATTTTGGTATAACAACCCATCGATCTGCAGTAAGGTCGTTTATAAGTGTATTTATTTGTGAAGCAAGTGATGTTTGGAATGTATTATCTATCACAAGAACCATCTTTCCTTTATATGATTCAAGTGGAAGATTTATACCAGCAGAGATATAACCGTAAGCATTTGTGTTTACCTTAACTTGATATTCATAGTATTGACCTGAAGTAACGTTTGTATCTGTCCAACTTGTTGTGCTTCCAGAAACTGTTCCAACCTGTGTCCATGATGTTGCTGTTGGACTTGTTTTTCTTGAGATTGTCACACTTGATTGTGTTCTTCCGGTAACAGCTTCGCCCATTTTAGAGTAATTCTGTTCGGACTATTTGAAACTTCCGCACAAAGCTGAACTGAAGGTGTAGAAATTGATGATGCTGGAAGGGCTGGTACTGCAGGACAAGTTGTTGAAAGTTGGGGGTTCAGTTCCCACGTCTGCTGTAGTTCCACTAACTGCTGTACTTTGTGAAGTACAGTTTGCTGTTGGAGAAACACTGTCACAAGCATCAACCTTGTACCAGTAAGTCGTTGAAGCGCTTCTTCCTGAGTCAACATAAGATGTTCCTGTTATGTTTCCACCAACTTGAGTATATGTACCAGTTTGTGTTGAACTTCTATAAAGTCTGTAATTTATTGGAGGTGTTGCATCTGTAAGGCGTTCCAAGAAATAGTTAGACTTGTTGCTGTTGGAGAACCAACTGTCACACCAAGACTTCCTGTTGGAGCACTTGTATCCGGAACAAATGTCGCAACACTGAAATCTCTTCCTTGTGTTGTCGATGCATTGTTTGATGAGTCAGAACAGGCAACGTATCTCGTATAAGATGTTCCACTTGCAACTGTAATAGCTAGACTGTGAGAAGTAGATCCTGATCCAGACATTGTGTTTGTCATATTTCCGTAAGTTGTGTTTGTAGTTGACCACTTACATGTTGCTGGTTCGTTTGTAGAAACTGTCAAAGTTGTACTTGTTGTGTTTGATGGAAGAACTTCGTTTTGAGCTGGAGCTGTAATTGTTACCGTTGGAGCTGTGTTGTCTACTTCACCAGCTGTTGTTCCACTTGCTGTTATTGCCGTTGTACAGTTTTGAGTTGGAGTTACAGCATCACAAGCTACAAGTTGATAGTAACGAGTTGTCTCCTGCTGTAAGAGCACCGCCTTCTGTATCTGTAAATGTACTTGCTGTGAAAGCTGGAGCCAACTTGATAGAATGGTCCAGTTGAAACTGTACTTCTTGATACCTTATATGTTACTGGTGGAGTAAGATCTGTTGCATCTGCCCAATCAAGAACAAGCGCTCCTTGAGGATTAGTTGGACTAGGTACTACTGTAAATGAAGCGTTTCCTAGTGGATTAGAAGAACTTGAACCTGGATATGTTGGAGCTGATGTATCTGTTGTTGGCGCTGTGTAAATATCTAGATTTGTTTCGTTTACCCAACCATCTGTTCCAGAGTTGAAGTTAACATACCAGTATTGAACACCACCAACAACCCAAACAGGTCCATTTGTAATTGTTCCAATAGATCCTGAGGCTTGTGTTCCAGCAACAGTTGATGATTCTGGTGCAGATTTTACTTGAGCATTTGTATTTGTTTCTACTTGATTGTTTAGAGCAAATGCAGTTGAAAGTGTTGGCGCGTTTGACGCTGTAGAAGGAAGAGTTGCTTCGTTATTTGATGTATCGATTGAAATAACTTTATAAGCGTAGTTTGATGTTCCGTTTACTGTTGTGTCAGTAAATGTGTTTGTAGGGTGGTTTACAACACCAACAGAAACGTTATCTCGGTGAACTCTATATGATGCAACGTCTGTTGAAGTTGAGTTTGTCCATCCAAGTTTGATTTGGTTTGCTGATCTATATGTGACCAAAACGTTTGTTGGGTTAACTGGAGGTGTTGAGTCGTCGTTGTTTACTATTTGGAATTGAACTGTTCTTGGAACTCCAACTTGTCCTGTACCGTTTGCTCCTGCATAAGGCGTAACTGTTAGAGTATATCCTCCAAGAATTAGGTTTTGCCAAGCAACAATTGTTGTGTCTCCTGAATCACCGAACAAAGTATACGGCGCTTGGTTTTCTGTAAGGTTGTAAACTGTACTGTTTGGTCTTTGTAGTGTGAATACAACACTTCCCGCTGTTGCTGGAACTGTATTTGCTTTTACAGAAATATTTACACCTACGCCACCGTTTTGAGTTCCAACGTTTATTGATTCCCCGCCATCTAGTGATTCAATTACTGTTCCATCTGTTCTAACCAAAGAAAGAGATGAAACTGTTATTTGCGGTGAAGATGTTGTTCCTGTTGCGTTGTTTGCAGAAGCTCCAGATCCTGTTGGAGTAAGTGTTGATTCACCTGCTGCGTTGTTTGCAGTTACCAAAAATCTATAAGCTGTTCCAGAAGAAAGGTTTTCAATTGTTGTCGAAATATTTGGTACAGCAACAGTAACTGGAGGCACAGCCATATCTACTATTCCACTTGATAGGACTCGGTAAACTTTGTAAGAAGTTGTGTCAGCGACAGCAGACCAACTAACTGTAAGTGAAGATGTTGTCGGAGAACCTACAGAAACTCCTGTCGGCGCTGAAGGTGGGTTTTGTACTGCTGGCATAACCAAGGTCGCCACATTACTCCACCCCGATGAAAGAGAACCGTTGTTTGCTTGTATTCTAAAGTAGTATGTAGTTCCTGCAGCAAGACCTGTAATAGATTGAGATGTTGCATTTGCAGATGGAGAAAGAGTTGTTAATCCTGCTGTAAATGATGTGTTTGTAGCTCTTTGTAGAGTAAAGCTTGTTTCGTTGTTTGAGTTGTCAGACCAAGTTATGTTGGCTGATGTTTGTCCTGTTGCTGATCCAGAAAGGTTTGATGGGGCTGTTGGGGCAACTGGTCCAGTTCCGCCTCCTGCTAGAGTTGTTCCTGATTTTGCACTTGTTTTGTTTGAATTATTGTTTGCTGGGTCTGACGCTGCAACTTGATATTTATAAGTTGTAGAAGCGTTCAAGCCAGTGTGAACGAAACAGAATTTATTACTTTGGAAACAATATGATGAGTTAGAAGGGTTTGTAGAGATTATTCCAACTGGTGTTGTTGTGTTTATTGCTGTAGAACCACCATTGTTTGCATAAACTTTGTAATCAAATATTTCGCCAGATGTTGATGGTGACCAGTTAACTTGCAAAGAAGAACTTGTCGCGTTTGTAACGGTAACGCTCGATGAAGCAGGCATTGTAACAGCCAATGTTGAAGCTGTTAGAGTTGTAGCAGTGTTACTTGTTCCAACAAGACCCCAGTTAGAAAGGTTTCCGGCAGCATCGAAGGCTCTTACTCTGTATCGATAGCCTTTTCTTGCTTGTAGTCCAACATCGTTATATGAAGTTTCGTTAGGAGACAGAGTTGCTATTGGAGTTGTGTTGTTTACAGATGTAGATCCACCATTGTTTCTATATAGATAGTATCCAGCAACAGCTACGTTGTCTGTTGAAGGTGTCCAATTAACTTGGATTTGATATGAAGTTCGGTTTGATGAAGTCATTCCTCCTGGTCTTGAAGGAGCTGTTGTGTCGTTTGTTGGAGTTGAAGTTGTTGTGACCGTCGCCACATTACTCCACCCCGATGAAAGAGAACCGTTGTTTGCTTGTATTCTAAAGTAGTATGTAGTTCCTGCAGCAAGACCTGTAATAGATTGAGATGTTGCATTTGCAGATGGAGAAAGAGTTGTTAATCCTGCTGTAAATGATGTGTTTGTAGCTCTTTGTAGAGTAAAGCTTGTTTCGTTGTTTGAGTTGTCAGACCAAGTTATGTTGGCTGATGTTTGTCCTGTTGCTGATCCAGAAAGGTTTGATGGGGCTGTTGGGGCTGTAGAAACAGGAGGTTGAGTAGTTCTTGTAACATTAACAGGATAGTTTGAAGCGATTTGTCTATATTGACTTGAATCTGGATTCCAATATTCGGCAACACAGTTCATAACAATGTATTCAGAAGCAGTGCTTGGAATTGTTACGTCTACAGAATAGGCTCCGTCAGCAAAAGATACGTTATCTTCATGATGGAAGACAACCTCGCCAGTTGCTGGAGAATATGCAGCAAACACAAGGTCAAATACCCGGAAACCTGATTCAACTGTAATCTCACAAGTCATTGGCAGGGTTTGGTTTGGAGAAACAGAGGTGCTTACAGATGGAGATGTTAATAATATTGAGTTTGTTCCGACATTTCTCAAAGAGTCAGAATTACTCAAGCGATCGACAGATAGTCGTGAATTACTTGATGTAACACTAGTAATAGTTTGGGCTTTTTGTCCAGGCGTCCCTGAAACTAAAGAACCCAGCGACACCAAAAAGGCGAGGCCGAGAACAAGAAAGAATGCTTTTTGTAACTTCATATACAATACAAACGATTTTAAATTATTAATATACCTATCTATTATATTTAAGTTTTTTGTTATCTTGTAGTAATAAAAAACAAAAGTGTTGATAACTTTTGTTTTTCATGTCTAATATTTTTAAGTTTTATTTTTATATTTTTAGCAAATTACAAGTAAATAGAATAAAAGAGATGGGTTTTTATAAAAGACAAACTCTTACTTCCCTACTTTAACTTTGACTATTTTGTCTTTTTTAGGTTCAGGGTGTTCAATTTCTAAAAATTCGCAAATTATTCTTGTGCTTCTCTTTAAAAGGTTGAAAATTATAGCTATTGTTAGTATTGAAAGGGCTATTTTTGTATTTATAAATGCTACTGGAATTGCGAGAAGTGAGAAAACTATTGGTATAAATATCCTTATATGAGCGTGTCTTTGTTCAACTTTTGTTATTCTCTTGTTTTTAATTGTCCTTGATTTCCAAGCATAAAGCCTCATTAGAAACAAAAGAACGCCGATAACTATTACATTCAAAGAAAAAACGATCACCGAGGCTGGAAGACTGTTGTAAACACCAAGTAAATGTGAAGAAAAAGGAACAAGTCCCACAAAAAGCAAGAAAGCTCCGGCCAGGTTTTGAAAATTTACGTCAAAACTTTTTGCAAAATCAGAAACAATAGAGTGATATCCTCGCCAATAAGTGAAAAGAACAGCAAAAGAAAGTATATAAGAAAGAAAAAGAGGATAAGAGTGTTTAAGTAATTCAAAAATTGCTTCGTTGCTCGGATTTATTATTTCAGGAACTTTTATTTCAAAAACCAAAATAGTCATCACGATGGCAAAAACACCATCGGCCAAAATATCTAAACGAGAAACTTCTTTATTCATATAAATATTTTATCAGATTAATTTTTTATACATTAAATAATTTGCGTGACTTGTGTGGAAAGAAAAAGAAAGCGCGCGCCGAAGGCGCGCGGCTTTTCTTTTTTCTAAATCACTCCATCTTTTTGTGCTTGCCAGAGTTTAAAGTAATAACCTTTTTTGTTTAGCAAATCGTCGTGAGTTCCATCTTCAACAATCTTACCTTTATCCAAAACAATTATTCTATCCATTTTCTTAATCGTAGAAAGTCTGTGCGCGATAACAATAGTTGTTCTGTTTTTCATCGCTTCATCAAAAGCTTTTTGAATTAAGTTTTCACTGATTGAATCAAGAGAAGATGTGGCTTCGTCTAAAATAAGTATCGGAGAATTTTCAAGCATAACTCTGGCAATGGCAATTCTTTGTCTTTGACCACCAGAAAGTTTGACACCTCGCTCGCCCACCATTGTCTCGTAGCCATCTTTCAAATCTTTTATAAATTCTTCGGCGTGAGCTTTCTTGGATGCAACTTCAATTTCTCTTTCACTTGCTTCAGGATTTCCATAAGAAATATTTTCTTTAAGTGTTCGATGGAACAAAACTGGTTCTTGTGGAACGTAAGAAATATTTCTTCGCAAATCATCTTGAGTTATATTTCTGATATCTTGTCCATCAATTTTTACGAAGCCACTTGTCACGTCTTCAAAACGTAAAAGCAGGTTTGTTATTGTTGTTTTTCCTGAACCTGAATGTCCGACAATACCGACTTTTTGTCCAGAAGCAATTTCTAAATTAAAGTTTTCAAAAACATCTTTTCCTTCTTTGTATTCAAAAGATACATTTTCAAAAACAATATTTCCGTTTTTTATTTCACATTTTTCTGGATTTTCTGGGTCTTTGATATCAATTTCTTGATCAAGAATTTCAACCATTTCTTTGGCGTCTGAGAGTGAACTAGTAAAGCGTCTTATAGACCAACCAATACTGCTTATGTAGTTAAATATTCTCGACATATAAATTTGAACAAGGACAACAAAACCAACAGAAACAGAGCCTTCAGACCATAAGCGTATAGCAAAATACAGACCACCAATTTCAAGAACCATTATGAGAAATGATCTAATAAGGTTTTGAGTATTTCCAAGAAACCAAGATTTAGTTCTTTTACTTTCTTCTTCGTTAGTCTTATCTTTAAAATTTAAAACCTCATTTTTAAAAGCTGAGAAAATTTTTATACTTAAAATATTTGTTATGCTATCTGCAAACAAGCTTCTAACTTCCGTACTTGCTTTAGCCCTTTCTTCTTCAAAAGGAGCTTGATATTTTGCAAAAAAATAAGAGATGATTAAAAATATAAAAAACCAAACAACAAAAATAAAAACTAAAGTTTTGCTTTCTTTAGATAAAACAAATATTATTCCTGTAAAACCTAAAATTGGACCAAAAAAATTCCAAACAATTATGTCATAGAGTTGCTCAAAAGAATTAATAAATCTTCCAGATTTAGCAATTAACCCACCTGTAAAACTATTAGCAAAAAATCTTCTCGAGTGAATCAATATACTTTTATAAGAAAGATCTGTGAGACGTTTTATTATTTTACTTTGAGTGTAAGATTGAAGATATTCGTTTATTCTCCAGAAAATAAAATTTGCAACAAGAACAGTAACTAGAAGTGTAAACGAAGATGATAGTTCTTTTGAAAACGATGGATATGGCAAACTAGAAATACTGTCGATTATTTTTTGATACATTTTTGGCTCTATAACATTTCCAAGGATTGTACCGAATGCAATAGAAATAACAGAAAAAATCGTTAGGGTTCGATACCCTTTCGTTTCTCTCCAAAAATAGTAGAAAATTCTTGAATATTTTACGTTACTTTTTTCTTTTTTATCTTCCATTTTAATTACTAAAATAATCTGTGTTTATAAAATCAGAAATTCCGTTTGCCGAAACTTCAAACTCTGGAGTTCCATATGCATAAGGCACAACTTGGTAGGTTTGGAAAATAAAAAATATTGATGTGTCTGTCGCGTACCATGTTGTCCAATTTGCAGGCTCCGGCGCAAGGCCTTCATGAAAACCAACTTCCGGATATTTGTTTTCTAAAAACTTGTCACCCAGTGCAGCCAAAACTGGTAAATATTCTGAAGGGCTTTTTACAAAAATATTGTTTAAAGAAATTCTTTTTCCTGATTCTTTTTCGTAATTGAAAGTTAAAACTTCAAGATTTCCATGAGCGCCACCAGTAAAAACAGCCGATGAAACAATGTATGTTTTTATCTTTTCTGACTCTTTTGTTTTGTAAGAAAACTCGAGAGTGTATTTCATCCCACGATTAAAACCAAGAGTCTCTTTGTCTTCCCCCGTCATTGTTTCAAAACCGGCTTCAGTTTTAAACTGCGAAACCCTGTCAGAAACCCATCTTTCAATATCTTGTTTTGGGTTTTCGTCTGTAATATCGCTAAGTTTGTAAGTAATACTGTACAAATCTGTATCTTCATTTTCCCAAGTTAAAGGGGTTGTAATGGTGTTTTCGTCAAAAACTTCTTCGTCGATCCAGATATCTGGATTTTCAACAACGACAGATTTTCTTTCTTTAAAAACTCCGAAATACACAGCCAGGGCGATCATCACAAGAACCAAAAATACTTTAATTATTTTCATGCTTTGATTATATCAAAATGAAAAGAGCCGAGCACGCTTTGCGTGCTCGGCTCTTTTCCGCCATTCTAATTTAATTTAAAAGTCGCTCTTACTGTAACTGAAATATCTTTTTCTTTTGTAGAGGTGTCATATGATCCATAATCAGAAACATCGATAGAGTTTGGTGAAAGAACTTGAACCACCCCACCTGTTGAAGATTTTAATTTACCAATACTAGAGCCAGAACTTTTTGCAATTTCATTTGCCCTAGCTTTTGCGTCTTGAATTGCACCACCCAAAAGCTCTACTCTTTTGTCAGCAAGTCCACTGTAGAAATATTGAACGCCGTAACTTTGAAACAAAACATTTTTATTTACCAAAGATGAAATAGAGTTTGCGACATTTTCAACTTTTTCAATTTCTTTTGAGTCGATAGAAACTGTTTGTCGGAATTCATATTTTTTTGGTAAATTTTGTGAACCTTCTCCGTATTGATAGACTTCGTTTACAGAAACAGGTTGGATTGAATAGTCTTCAGCAGTTAAACCTTTTTCTTTCAAAAACTCTTCGATCACTTTTATATCAGAAGCAACGGCTGTGTAACCACTTTTCAAATCATATTCAAAAGAAGTTCTAACAACAGAACCAGAAAATTTTGCCGAGTCTGACATAACTCGAACTTTTGCAGAACCTGTCGAAGTGATTGTGTCTCCAGAATTTTTTATATTCGCAACAAACATTCCGGCAACAAGCGACGCAACAACGAGGCAAACGCCTACAACAAGAGCTGGATAAAAGAAAGGTCTTTCAGATATTTTTGTAAACATAAAATAAAAAACTATTGTTAATAGTTTAATTATACTCTATTTTGATTTCTTTTTAAATAACTACTTTCCGCGTGTTTTTGGTTTGGCGTTGTATATCGAAGCCAAAGATCCGACAAATCTTCCGAGTGTTACCCCAAAGGCGGTAAAAAATGTATAGGCCAAAACCTTTGTAACATTTCCATCAAAAAAATCATGTAGATATGCGTCAGAAAGAATTCTTGTTGTAATATACAAAACAAGAATCGCAATTCCCCAAATATCCATTTTCAATATGACCATAACCTTTTTCTTGCGATCCCAAGAAACTTCGTTGATTTTTGCAAGAAGAAAGAATCCAAAAAGAAATGAAAATGCTACAACCAAAAAAACATGGAACCAATAAAATCCTTCAAACAAAATATCGTAAACTGTTATAAGTCCGAACAAAAAAGAAAGGACCTTGAAAAACGAAAGTCTTCTTTTTAGTCTTTTGTCGAGTTTGCCATCTTTGGCAAGTTCGTCAGCTGTTTTGTGCAATTCTTCAATCATTTTATTTTTTAATTGGATGTAGTTTGGCGGCAATACCAATAGCAGCGGCAATCAAAACCAGGTTCTTTATTATATACTGCCCTTCCAAAGTTGGCACTAAAAACTTTTGCCAAGTTTCTTCAGGAAGAAAAACAAGCGGACCAAAAGTTGTAAACATGTGAATCAAAAGTAGCGGAATAACAACACGCTCGGCACCTTTTATGAGAAAAAGAATACCGATAACGCATTCAAAAACTCCGAACATGAAAAGAAAAACTGAAAAACTCATAAAAGGAATTGTACTTTCAAAAAGATTTTGGACCACACCGCTCGCCGGCGAAAGACCAACGACTTTTAAAAACCCGAACCAGAAGAAAACAACGAAAAGTCCAAATCGCGCCGAAGGCACAAAAACTTTTCTAAAAAACTTTATCAATTTAAAATCCACTTTTTCTATAGTCATATTTTATGAATATAAATTTAATAGATTAATTATATCAAATAAAAAATTATGAGTCTCCAATTATTTAAAAAGAAAAACCTCGCATAAATGCGAGCTTTTTCTTTTTTTATATAAACCTATT
This sequence comes from Minisyncoccota bacterium, assembly GCA_041389065.1. Lineage (GTDB taxonomy): Bacteria > Patescibacteriota > Minisyncoccia > Phycocordibacterales > CSBR16-119 > JAUPTX01. The sequence goes on along the minus strand of JAWKSM010000005.1, from coordinate 5,880 downwards.
TAAACCATTCATCTCTCCAATTTTTCATCATATTTATCTCTTTTGTCTGAGCAGAGATTATTTCATTTGCAAGCTTTATAAGCTCTGGACGCTTTGAATTTTCTAAAACAGCCTCTGCCATATCTACAGCACCCTCGTGATGAACAATCATTTCACTAATAAAAGCATTGTCAAAATCGTCGCCAGTTTTTCCATCTAATCCAGACATCATGTCGTGCATCATGCCCTCCATAGACAAGCCTTGGTTGCTCATCCATGTTCCGTCTGGCATTCGATGCATTCCCTCTCTATCACCAAAACCTCTATGGTGATTATTCCAACAAGATAGTCCAGCGATAACTAAACCAACGATAAGTCCAACGACACCGTACACAATATTTATATTTTTTACGTTTTCCATAAAATTTTTAAACTATTAATTAATAAACAACATCAAAATACCAAGCCCAGCCATTCCAAAATCTTCTACTAGTGTGATGGTCGTGAGAGGCACCTTCAAAAAAGTTCCAAGACATGCGCACAAAAATGGCTCACGCTTGGCAACTTTTATAGCAACACCAATTCCACTAAAGATCATTATGATTACTTCAGCCATAAGAACATTTTTGGACATCGGAATTAAAATCATAGACAGACCAAAGAAAAGTTCAATAAAGGGATAAAAGTAGCCATAGATTGGAACTCTTTTTGCAAGCAGATCATATGTCGAATACCCTTCAGCAAAGCCTTTTAAGTCCATTAACTTAAACATAGAGAAGACTAAGAAAAAGCCCGCCATAAAATATGACAAAGTTTTTGAAATTGACAAAAAACCTAAACCGAAATCACGCACAGACAGAGTAATAGTTACAAGTAATATTACACCCACCACAACAAACAACGGCAAATAGTTTTTCAGAGTTATTTTTCCAAGACCACGATCTTCAACTGCTTGTTTTGGTTTAGAATTTCCAGACTTTAAAACCAAAACCATACCACATTTTGGACAATCACCCGGTTTATCGGAGGTGATTTCTGGATGCATTGGACATATGTAAGTATTATTCATAATGCAATTCTATTTTATCTCCATCTCTCATAAGATAATTTTCAAACTCAGAATTTTCTTCGCCATTTACAGTCATTTTTACAATCTCTCCAAATTCCATAAAATCTTTATTCCAAACCTTAAAAAATTCTCCAAGACGTGTGTCATTTTCTCTTACAACAGAACTAAATTCAAGATGAATAATAGGTAGATCGTCGTGAGTATGTATTGGACTATGTAAACCAATCAAACCAATATTTTCTGGAATCTGAATCTGCTCGCCTTTTAAATAAATTTCAAGCTCTGGATGCCAGTGAATTCCATTTTCAGAAATTATTTCACCTCTTTCAGTAACCATTTCTTCTTCTGTTGGCTCTGTAGATTTAAGCCAAATTAAACCGAATACAATAATCAAAACAACCGCGATCAATATAAAAATATTTTTCTTATTTTCCATGTTATTTTCTTTTTAAACTATAAACTTTTAATATTTCTTTTGTCGCTTTATCAATTTGACCCCTTTTTATTTGATCAACCACACAACAACTGAGATGGCCCTCAAGTAAAACATCTTCTACCCCAGATAAAGCTTGTTTGATAGATGATGTTTGAGTTATTACATCGATACAGTACTTATCCTTGTTTACAAGTTCTTGTAAACCTCTAACTTGACCTTCAATTATTTTTAATCTTTGAATTACTTTTTTCTTGTTTACATTCATAAAGATATTATATACCCCCTAGGGGTATAGGTCAATTTTTAAAATTTAGAAATAAAAAAATCCCTGACGGGATTATTTTATTGGGGTCCAATAGTCCATGGACTTCGAATTTTATATCTTATAAATATCTAGAATAAATATACTCTGCTGCTCTTAACTTAGATTCGTTATCTTGTTTACTCCATAAAACTTCAACAGCTTTATAATATTCAGGATCATCTTTTTGTATTCTAGGCAAGGACATGTAAACAGGAACAGAATATTCATTATGCAATATACTAAACCAATTGTTTAATACTATTCTAATAAAATCTGACCCTAATCTAAAAAAGAAAAAGGCATCATTATTTACACTATCTCGAAGACGATCCATACATCTACCCATAAAAAGCATTTTATTGTTAATTTCTTTTTCACTAAGATTGGGACCCTTTTCTCTAATTTCTTTTGCTCTTTTTACCATTTCTTCCCCACGCCCATCAGTGTCATATACGACCTTCGCAGCATGAGAAATTGCAATCATTTTTTGCTTGATAATCTCATCAGTAAGGGGATACTGAATAAGCCCAGCATCTATGTTTTGACCCAGATAAGTCTCCCCTATAAATTCTCTGCCGGTTACCTCTTGATCTACAAAAACATATATATCCCAATCACTGTGAGGTTTTGCAAACTCCGAGGCTCTTGAGCCATGAAGAATCATGGCTATTGGATTATATTTTTTAACTAAGTAATCTGTAATTTCTTTTTCCATACAAAATATTATACCAGTTCAATTCCAGTTAGGAGTAGCCTAAAAAGACCTTGATATATAAAGAGATTTTTCGTGGGTGACTACAGGGAATCGAACCCTGATCGAAGGTTCCACAAACCTCCGTGTTAACCGTTACACCATAGTCACCATATAAACTTGGCTCTTCCACAAACCTCCGTGTTAACCGGAGCGCCTAGTAGTATATAAAGTTTATTTGCCAGACCAAAGGTCAAAGCTTTTATGTTATACCAGAGAAAGCAGAGAAAATCCACCCTTTTAGTTTTCTAAGTCACTAGTTAAAGGAAATATTTTACTCTGGCAGTCTTTTATAAATCTATCCAAACTTTTTGACATTTTTATATAATTTTCTATCGGAGTATTTTCAATTATGATTTTTTGTTGGACCAAGACTAAAGAATCACGATCTTCTGTTTCTTCTAAAAGAAAATAGTCTTTTCCAGCATTTGTTTGTTTTAGCAAATCTTCAAGCTGTTTTAGATTTGACTTCATATCTATAATAAGACTTTCAATTTCTCCTAAAAGAATTTGGTCATTTTTTTCATCGAGTTTTTTAAAAAGCTTTTCTGCTTCAGACATTTTTCTATCAAAATTTTCTATAAAAATTAAGCAATCTGAAAAAATCTTTTCATCACTTTCTGGAGAATCTTTTTTATTACCTCTTTCAAAAATTTTACTGAAACCAAAATTCATATTATTTATTTCCCATTTCCCGCTTTCTTTTTCTAATCATCATTTGATCAAATATTTGTGAGCCGATTACCGCCAAAATCAAAAGCACAACATATCCGCACAAAGCTTGCTTAACTGTAAAAGGAATTGATTTAAGAGAGCCAAGGATAAATATTGTATACCAAGAAGAAATCGAAATACCGCCAAAAGCAAAAGCAAATTTTCTAATTCTATGAAGAGTATTGTTGCTATGACTAAAGTTGTCGCCAAAAGTTATTTGCATCATTTTTGGAGAAATTATTAAATTCAACAAAACTCCATTTATTATCAAAACCAAAACAGCAAAAGATTTTGTTACAAATTTTGATGAAGCCAAAAGTCTCTCTGATTCTGGTATGAAAAGACCAAGGCCTGTTAAAACCAAAAGTCCAAGCGCAACCCAAATAACACCTGAAAGAGTTTCCATTGTTTTGTGTTCGGTTTCTGAGATTTTGTAATCTTTTAAATATCGGAAAAAGAAAATATCTGTTATTGTTGCAGAACCAACACCAACAGCAGCAGAAAGTGCGTGGAAAATTATTATCAAAGTTCTATATTCTTTTAAAAGCAAGACCAAAGAAAAGTCTGCATTGAAAACCGCGGTGACGAATATAAATGTAGAAAATCCTGCAGAAAACAAGCACCATGTGCACCATTTTTTAAGAACAAAAGCTTGAATTGTAACCAAATAGACAGAAAAGAAAAATGCTCCCACTGTTATACCTGTAACAAAAAATTTAAAAACATCGCCAATAATTTCTGGATAAAGATGAATTACAGTGTAGGCCAAAACGATAAAAGCGTAGTAAATCATTCCCATAACTTCAACAGGAAGACCGAGGAATTTTGAATATCGACTGTTTACGACATCGTCACAACTTCCGTTCATTGGACAAACCAAATTTTCTTGTTTGTGTTTTTTTGTGTAAACATATGAAGCCAGGAAAAAACCTAGCGCCCCAAAAAGAATTGGTCCAAAATCAAAAAAAATTTTCTCTAAAACAAAAAACATATTTTAAATAACTCCAAAAACTTTACCAATAAAAACAAAATACATAATCACATACATAAATCCTTCCCATTTATGAATACTGTTAGACAAACAAGAAATTATGAAGACGATAGTTACTAAAAGTAATGCAGGAAGAGCCAAAGTTAGAGTAACGACGTCAAAAGAAAGAGTGCTGAAAAGCCCAGGAATACCGACAACCATCAAAAGATTAAATATATTTGAACCAAAAACGTTTCCAAGTGCGACTTCTGGATTTCCTTTTCTGGCAGCTTTTATAGAAACCAAAAGTTCAGGGAGCGAAGTTCCAAAAGCCACAGCAATAACAGAAACAACTCCTGGTGCGATATTTAAAACTTCTGAAATATTTATAACAGAGTCGATTAAATATTTTGATCCAAGAACAAGTCCTGCTAAACCAGCAAACAAAAGAACAATATCTTTTGTTACTATTTTTGGTCTTGCAACTTTCTTTTCTTCTTTTTCGGGCTTATTGAAAATTGAATAAACAAGATAAACTCCAAAAGCAATAACAAGAATTATTGAGTCTATTAAACTTATTTGTCCGTCGTATGAAAGCGCAAAGAAAAGAACTGTAGCAGCTATGATCATTGGAAGCTCAATATCTGTCAGATTTGTTTTTGATTTTATTTTTTTAGAAACGATAGCGGAAATACCGATTATAAGTAGTATGTTCGCGATATTTGAACCTATCGCGTTTGCTGGAACGATTTCCGTAACACCTTTTATAACAGCAACAAAAGAAGAAATGAGTTCTGGAAAAGAAGTTCCGATACCAACAATCACCACACCAACAACAAAAGGAGAAAGTCCTGCCGCCAGTCCGATTTTTTCTGCACTATTTAAAAAAACATCTGCGCCTTTTATAAGAACAAAAAGACTGACTATAAAAACGATTACATAAACTATTGCCATGACTTGATTATATCAGGCAAAGAGCTGTTGTCTTGGGGATTTCAGAAAATACACAAGAGAAAAGCCAGACAAAGTCTGGCTTTCTTTGGTGCCCAGGAGAGGACTCGGTCACAAGTTTCTAATTCGCTGCGCTCATAAGAACTTTCGACCCTGACTCGATTGCTTCGCAAGCTCAGCATATCTCCGTCTTTCTCGCCCTCACGCAAGCAAAGCAGTTTGCTTGCTTCCTGGTCACGTTAAAAGCCAGACAAAGTCTGGCTTTCTTTGGTGCCCAGGAGAGGACTCGAACCTCCACGCCTCTCAGCACATCCACCTCAAGGATGCTTGTCTACCAGTTTCAACACCTGGGCATAAAGAAGATATTACAGAAAGTTTTTTAAAAATCAAAGAGCGGCGCCGAAGGCGCCGCTCTTTGATTTTTATTTTGCTTCTTCAATGTTTTCTTCTTTTGGAGTTTCAGCAGATTCTGGAGCTTTTTCTTCTTCCATATCTTCTGCTTTAATATCGATTTCTTCTGTTTTTGCAATAAATCCAAAAGCTTTAAGTTTTCTTCTGATTTCCTTAGCAGTCTTTTCTCGTAGGAAATATAATTTTGATCTTCTAACTTTTGCTCTTTTTACAACTTCAATTCTTTCAATATTTGGAGAGTATAGAGGGAAAATTCTTTCCACACCAACACCTTCTGAAATCTTTCTAACTGTTA
>JAWKSM010000004.1:0-39712 GCA_041389065.1 Minisyncoccota bacterium | reverse complement strand
TAACTTTTTTGAATTAAATCAGAAATTCCATCACTTCCCTCTCGAAGCTCAGCTTTTTCTTCGGCAGACATATCACGAATATCGTCTTCTGTTTTTGCGTCGAGGACAACGTATTCGTATCCAGATTCTTCGATGAAGCTTGTAAGCGCGGCGAATTTGTCAGGCTCCGCCTGATCCAAATTCGCCGCGCCACTTTTCTTATTAAGCCCAAAAATAATTTTCTTTGAAGTTAACAAGTTCAAACTTTTTACAATTTTAGCTTCATCTTCGGAAAGCGAAAGAGTGTTTGCCATTTTTTCTTCTTCCAGAACAACTTTTATTTTTTGAAGCACAGAATCTTCCGCCACAGCAAGCTTGTCACCACGTTTTACATCACGAGAAATATTTCCAATTCTTTTATTCACACTTTCAAGATCAGCCAAAATCAGCTCCATGTTTATAACTTTAATATCACGCAGTGGATCGATATCGCCATAGACGTGCATAATTCCATTTCCAGATTCTTCGAGAGGGAAAATTCTAACCATTTGAAGTATTGCATCCACTTCACGAATATGAGAAAGAAATTTGTTTCCAAGTCCTTCACCCTTTGAAGCGCCTTCGACAAGTCCGGCAATGTCCACGAATTCAATCGCTGCCGGAATTGTTTTTTTAGAATTTGAAAATTCTGAAAGCGACCAAAGTCTTTCATCTGGCACAGCTACAATCCCAACAGATGGATCTATTGTCGCGAAAGGATAATTCGCAGCCAAAACACCCTTTTTTGTTAAGGCGTTAAAAAGAGTACTCTTCCCTACGTTTGGTAAACCAACAATTCCAATTTGCATGAGTGAAATATAACAAGATTTTTGATTAAAAACAATTTTATTGACAAAAAATTATTTTTATGTAAAATTAAAAACAAAACCGTTCCTATGCAACCCTACCAAGAAAAAGTCCGACAGATCCTGGAACTTCCATGGGGAGACTACTCTCCTTACAGCATCGTCATGATAAGCCTCGCAACCGCGCGAGAGTTCGCTGAGTCGCTCCGCCTGGCGCTCGAGGTCTTCCCCGACGACAAGAACCTCAAGCTCATGGCGGCAGGGGTACTCGGGACCACCAACCTGACGTATGGAAACTACAAACAGCTCGGTGATCATTGGCAATTCTTGAGCCATTTCACGGTTCGCTTCCCTCACGAAGCAAGCGAGTTCATACGTCGATCATCTCATGTGACGGAGGAATACCTTGATGCAGTCCGCTCGATGACAGACAAGGAGCGCGCAATGACGATTTTCTCCCGAGAGCAGGAACTACCCGGCATCTTCAAGAAGATCTTGGACTCTCAAAACTGGGAGGGGTATCATCTCGGATTCTATCGATACTACTTGGAAGAGCACATCCGTCTCGACTCCGAAGAGGGTGGACACGCCGAGCTCACGCAAGCCCACGAACTTAACTCTGAAGTGCTTGATCGTTTCTACGCTGCACGCCTCGATCTGTATGCGAAGGGACTCATCCCCATCGAGTAATGCAAACACATGAAGACCGAAGCCCCGACCGCACGGTCGGGGCTTCTTCATTTTTATTGACAAAAATTAAGTCTTCAAATAATATTTGAAAGGCTGTTCTAAATTCAGAGATCGACGCAGTTTAGCACAATGCCCCCACGCCTTGGCTAATCGGAACACCTGACGCGTTAAGTTTCTCTGAAATAATGAACAAAATGGCACACCCGTTCTTTGACTTGTTGTTAGTTAGCTGTGGCGCAACTGCGCGGGAAAGGCATATCGGACCCACTTAGATTGGAACACCCGACAGCCCAATGCAACACAATGATGATGTTTTGGCCGCGGATAAGGTTCGGTAACACGAGCCAGAAGACCGACGAACGAGCCAAGGCATCTGTTGGCATCCTAAAACACAGCAGATAACAAGAGCCGGGCCACATGGCCCGGCTCTTGAATTTTATTTCATCTCTCCTCTTACCTCATGAATTCCAAAAATGTTTTTTTCAGTATCTAGAAAATATCCTTGCCAAGCCATTCCAGCTAAATCAAATTTTGGCATCGCCTCTATTCCGCCATTTTCTAAAATCTTTTTTGCAGTCTCGTCATAATTTTCGACAACAACCGTACAAGCGAAACCTGTCACCGCTTGACCTTTTTCGACAGGCCGGCAACCTTCAGGACGCTTCAACATTCCTCCGTTTATCCCAAGCTCTTTAGAATCTTTCGGCGCAGTCATAATCATCCAATATTCTTTTTCTCCCCCTTTCCATTCTTCAAATTCCCAGCCAAAAGTTTTTGTGTAAAAATCTTTTGCTCGAGACAAATCATCTGCGTGTATTTCAAAGTGTACAATTCTGTTTGACATAAACTATTTTAAAATTTGAATAAAAATAATAATTATTGCGAAAAGTGCAAGCCATCCGACCGTCATTAAAAGAAACTTAAGAGCTTCTTTTTTCTTTCCATCCCAGTACATAAGTATCGGACGACCAAGAACAAGCCCTCCGACAGTTGTTGCCGAAACAACAAAAAGCAAAATCATAAAAATTGGTATGTATAAAGTATCTTCCGCTCCAAAAATATTTTCTCCTTTTGAAAGAAGGATCGCAACACCAAGAACATACAGAAAAACTGCCCCAGCGTGCAAAAAACTTTTTAATTGTGGTGATATATTTTTCATGGGTTTATTATAGCATAATCAGTTTTGTGTTTGACAAAATAGTTTATTTGTGTATAATGTAGGAAGTAAATAGTTCACCAACCAAACCCCAAAGCACCATGGCAGAGCAGAAGCGTCGTAAGCGTATCACCCCAGGAAAAGTGAATGTGGTGAAGATCCTGAAACAACCAGGAAATATGGCCACACAGCAGGCACAGAACAAGTTCAGGCCGAATGGCAGATACGTTGAGACGCGCATCCTGGGCCCCGTTGGCCATGCATTCATCACACCGCTGGTGTAGCCCAAGCTTGATGCTTGGCGAAGGACCAGAACCTGCAGGGTTCTGGTCCTTGTTTTTTTACCTAACGCTGTGATCTAAATAATCTCCATTAACAGTACCTATTGCTCTTTCTATTATTAAATATCTCTCTCTTAATTTATTAAATTTTTCTTCGGGAATTGTCTCTGTTAATTTTTTATCATGGATAAGCTTGAAGATAGCAGAAAAATCTTTTTTTGCCGCCTGTCTTTGAAAGCTATTAACAGCCTCTTCAAAAGTTTTTATATTCATTAACAAATTTATGTCGTGTTTATTCTCAAAATAATAGAGCACATTTTCAAGCTCACTAAGAGTCTCCATGGCAGGAGCTTTAATATACATTTCTCTTGTATCACTTCTTTCAAGACTTTTTTCTTTGTCTTCCTCAAACAACTCCATCAACCTACTTAGGTAAGATTTGCAAATTTTTTTATCCCGTTCTGGTAATTTTTCTATAGCCTCAATTAAATCTTCTTTTTCAAAAAAAAGTTCTAACTCTGTAGGATTTTCTGGGTTAGATCCCCAAGGAATAAATGTTTCAAGATAGTAAATATTTCCCTTTTCATCTTTTGTATAGTTTCCAATATTTTCATCTAAATTAAAAGCGAATCCGATTTCCGCAAGCTTATCCGTTACGTCATTTATTTCATCTTCCATCTCTTCTTGCATCAATTCAAGGCCAGCAGATTCATCTTCTCCTTTTTGTCTGGCTTTTTGCAACATTTCATGACCTTTTGTGTGAGATATCCTCTGTCTATTGAAAACTTCCTTACCATCTTTTGATATTTCCGCCTGACTTATATCTGGAATATTTTTAGGTAAAAGAATGTGAGCTATTTTAGTTAGATAGTAAGAACCTTTTATTTTATTTGGTGAAGCAATTCTTTCTCCTGGTAATGATTTAAATATAGACAAAACTTTCTCTTCGTTTTCAGGATTAACAAAAACATCTCTTTCTGCGCCAGAACCAAGCGGTTTTTTACCTACCATCTCAAAATTACCTAATCTCATGTACAATATTTTAACATTTTATTTATTATCAAAGCAAAGCCCCGCGACGAAGTCGCGGGGCCGCTTGTATTACATCATTATGTCTCTTAGCTCGTTTTGGTATTTTTTCATCACTTCCATAGAAGCCGCCATTTGGTTTTTCACCTGTTTTTCAAGCTCTTTAATTTCTTTAGCCATTTTTTCAAAAAGCGCCGGATTTGCAATCATTCCTTCGATCAACTTTTCTTGTTGCGCTTCAGGCAAACCAGACTTCTTAAGCTGGCTTTTTAACATTTTCTTAACAAAAAAATCTTTAATTCCCATGTTTAGATTTTAGCATTTGGCTTTTAGCCATAGGCTTTATTTAAATTTAATATTAGCATTTTAACAGAAATATGAATAAAAGAAAATTAATCATCCGCGCCTCTTTCTTTTTTTCTTTCTCTGAAAAATCTATCTTCTAAAATCTTATTTTTTAATCCGAGCTCATTGAGTCTTTTTTTAATATCATCAAATTTTATCTCTCCTTGCGCAAAAGATGATACAAGCTTTAATGTTTCTGGGGAATCTTTAGAAATATGAGAAATATAATCAAAACCCTTAAATTCTTGAAGAAAAATATAGTTAAAAATGGCATCGACCCACTTTTCCATATTTTCTTCATTAGAGCGAATAAAAATTAATGTTTCCTCGTCAGGTTTTCCATTATCTTTAAAACTAGCCACCTTTTTCATAATAAACTCACCATCTTCCATAGAAGAATCCATTGTTTGAAGAAAAACTCTATGTGGAACATAGTCAAAATACCCATCTTCTTTTGCAACCCTTAGACCCTTAGCACCATGCAAACTTTCTCGCGTAGACAATTCATAATCGGGTAAATTTTCTAAAACCTCTCTGTTATTTTTAATTCTTTCATTTCCTTCTACATTACTTTGAAAAAAAACTTTAGGATTAACTATTCGGAAAAACATAAACGAATAAAGTTTTTTATAATATTCTGAAATAATCTTACCGTATTTTTTATCTTGTATTGACTCTGCCAAAACATCAACATCTCGCAAAAAAGAATTTAAATGCATGCGTAAAAACTTACCCACTGCAGGGCGTCGTCTTTCTATTTCATTCAAAATATCAGCTTGAAATGACATTGACCAAAGCTCTCCAGCAAAAACCCTATCTCTTTCACCTTCTTCATTTTTTTTACCATATTCAAAATTTTGATCACCAAATGCTTGATAGTATTCATGACCTGGGTCACCATCTTGTAAACGATTAAGTGACCAATCTAAGTTTTGATTTGGCAAAAAAGAGCCATGAGACAACATGTCGTGATTAAACCAAATAGACATTTGAGATAAACGATCTAGTACTGGATTAAATTCTTTTGGATGATTTTGAGATTCCTCTAAAACCTTATGATCAATACCGACAGCACCCATTGGTATTATTTTTTTATTATTTTTAAATGGCTCTCCGCTAAAATTTGCATTATAGAAACCAAAAGTTGTATCAATGTTTCCAAATTCTTCATCCTCTACTAGATTAATCCTTGAAAAAAAATTTTTTATAATTTCTAAACCCGGCACTTTTTTTGATTTATATATTCTATATTTATCAGTGTGATCTAAATCTGTTAAGACTGTTCTTGGTGTAAAAATGGCATCACTTCCATCGAAATTTTTATTTTCTCTTAAGTACATTTTAGAGAATGTTTCTCCAGCAACGGCACTATAAGGATCAAGACCAATATCAAAATATTCACCATTTAAATCTTTGCGTCCCAAAACTTTCTTAACAAAATCCTGATATTCTAAGATAAAACCTGATTTTATTTCATTTGTAGCTTTATCCTTATATTGCAAAAAATATTCTTCTAACTTCAACATTTTTTCCTGTTCTGTTCCAGTCAAAAGATCTGGTGTCTCTAGCACAGGTAACTCTTTTTTAAGATTTTTATCGCTTTCTGGGCCAGGTTTTGAATGATTTTCTATTGACATAAATTTTAGTACAATAATTTTAACACATTTTAAATATGAATATAGAAAATTTAAACGAAATAAACAAAAAGTGGCACAAGAAAAACAAGTGCGAGTTAAAAAACTCTGCCACCGGTCCGGTTTTTGGTAATGGAAACCCTTCTGCAAAAATTGTATTTATTGGCGAGGCTCCAGGAAAAGAAGAAGATTTATCTGGCATGCCTTTCGTCGGACGATCTGGAAAATTTTTAAACGAAATGCTTGAAAGTATCAAATTAAAAAGAGATGACGTTTATATAACAAACGTGGTTAAATATCGACCACCAAACAACCGCGACCCAAAACCAGAAGAAATTTCAGAATGTCTTCCCTGGCTTATAGAAGAAATAAATTTTATAAAACCAAAAGTTGTCGTAACTCTTGGCAGACACGCTTTGAACCGATTTTTCCCAAAAGAACAAATTTCAAAAGTTCACGGAAAATTTTTAAAAAATAAAATGAAAGATTTCGAAGTAGAAAATTTCTTCGCGCTTTATCATCCAGCCGCCGCACTTTACAACGGCAACATGCGAGAAGTTCTAATAAATGATTTTAAAAAACTAAAGAGCCTGAAATGATTAAAACCCATAAAAGTAAAGGTTTTATCGGTTTTTCGTGCTAGAATCTATTCCAGCACTATTTTGTAATAAAAATAGGTCTAAAACGTCTATATTTATGAAGGAAATGAACGACAAAATAGAAAAAGTCTTTATGGAAAGCTATGAGGAATTCTCAGATGCAATATTTAGATATAGCCTTTTTCAGACATCGAACAGAGAAATTGCCCTAGATATAACCCAAGATACTTTTACAAAAACCTGGCAATATCTTCAAAAAGGCGAAGAAGTTGAAAACATAAAGGCTTTTCTTTACAGGGTAGCCAAAAACTTAATCGTTGACCACAGGAGAAAAAAGAAGTCATCTTCTTTAGACGAAATAATGGAAGCTGGAATCGATTTTACAGAAGAAGAAAATGTCCTAGAAGAAAAAGAAAAGAATTTTGATAAAGAAAAAGATAGGCAGAAATTGTTGAAGACCATCGAAAAGATTGACGAAAAATACAAAGAAATACTTTTGATGAGATATGTCGAAGAAATGAGTATTAAAGAAATAAGTGAAATTTTAGATAAATCACAAAATCACACATCGGTAATGATTCACAGAGGGGTCGAGAAATTAAAAAAGATAATTAAAGAATATGAATAAGAAACTGAAAAAGTTTATAAAGATGCTAAAAATGATAAGTCTTTCTGAAAAAGAGAAAGATACTTTGCGATACCGAATTGAACAATTCATTTCTTATAACCCAATAAGAAGCGAAGTTCATGTTCCTAAAAAAACTTTTTATTTCTCAATCTTTACTTTCAAAGCTCTAGGAAAAGCTGTTTCTCTTGTTTTGATAGCACTTATTGTTGTGGGTGGAAGTGGTGTGTCTTATGCATCGACAGATTCCCTACCTGGAGACAAACTTTACAATGTAAAAATTAACGTAAACGAAAAGATTGAAGAAAAATTGGCTTTCAGTACGGAAGCAAAAGTTGTTGTTCAAAGACAACAAGTTGAAAGACGTCTAACAGAAGCGCAAAAACTTGTAGAAAAAAAAGATCTTTCTCCAGAGAAAAAAGAGATTGTAAAGACCAATCTTGAGAAAAATGTAAAAGATGTAACAGAATCAATCGAAAATCTAAAAAAAGAAGGAAAGATTGAAGAAGCGCTTGATACAACATCGAAAATAACTCCAGTTCTCGAGGCTCATAAAAAAGTTTTAACAGAACAAAAAACAGAAGAAGATAAAAAAGAAAATTCTTCAGAAATTACAGCAAAAATGTCTGTCGCCTTGGATTCGAAAGTAGAAGAAAAAGATGCTCTTCTAGACACAGTTGAAGAAGCAATCCGAAAAGTTGAAAAAGCTGAAAAAGAAATAATTGAAGAAGTTAATGAAAACGAAAAAACTGCAGAAGAAGTTGCAGAGAAAAATACAAAAGAAGTGTCAGAGAAAATTGAAATCCTGAAAAAAGAAAATGACGAATCTTCTAAAGAAGAAGTGGAAATAAAAGAAGAATCTAATCAAGAAGTTTCTCTTTCTTTAGAAAAAGATTTAACTTTGGTGAATTCTACTGCAACAACAACTTCAGGAAATGTAGAAAAATCGGCTATTAAAATATCTTCAGAAACTGATGCAAAGCTAAAAGTAAAAGAAGCTGAAAGTCTTTTGGTTCAAGCAGAAGCTGCAAAAAAATCTGGGAATTTCAAACAAGCACTTCTTCTTTCACAACAAGCAAAAAAGATAATTGCGCAAATTGAAGAATACCAAAAGATCAAACAAGCTGACTTGTCTTCAGAAGAAAGCACTTCAAAGTCTGAGTCAACAAAAACTGAAGTTGCTCCTGTAACCAAAGAACCTGCTACCGAAGTAGAAGTAAAAGAAGAAATAAAAACTGAAGTGCCGGTTGTTGATATAAAAGCTGAAGCAATAAAATCTCTTGAAGAAACAAATGCTTCACTAAAGAAAATAAACTTTATTCAATCAACTCAAAATCGTCTTCTTCCTTAGGTTCTGTTCCCTCTTTTCTGTAAAGAAAAAATACAAAAGCTGAAACAATAAAAAGTAATGCAACAAAAACAATCATCCACAAAGATGGTTGTTTTTGTTTTGAAGAAGAAGCATTGGCCGTCAATCTTTCATTTAAGTTTATAACTTCATCACTTTCTTTTTCAAGATTTTCAGAAGAAACTTTTGATGAAGATGATGAAGACGCAGAACTTGAAGACTTTGCCACAGAACTTGTTGTAGAAGAAGTTGAAATATTAGAAAAACTCGAGACAAGACTTCCGTTTGGGCTAAAAATAGATATCGGCATTCCAGCAATTTTTGTTCTTTTTGAATTAAAAGTTAGTGTCTTGCTTCCTGCAATATAAGTCCCGTCTGGAATTAAAAACTTTCTACCAAAAACATCTTTTATAACCCAAGAAGACAAATCGATTTCCTGACTTGAAGTGTTTTTAATCTCGACACTTCCATCTCCGTGAATTTTTGAAATTATAATACTCGGATTTCCAACCGTGATAGTAATCTTGTCGACAACTTCTGGCTCCATTCCCTCAAAATAAGTTGAGTAATATTTTAAATAAACAATATATGTTCCCTCGTGATCATATGTGTGTTCGAACTTTTCGTTTCTTCTATAATATCTTTCGGTTCCATCGCCCATATTCCAAAAAAATTCCCCACGAAGAATATTTGCACCATTTAAATCTCTTGTGTCTAAAGAAAATTTAACAGGAGTTCCAACTGGTACAGAAGAATCTACAACCTTTATATCAACCACCTCTTTTGAATATTTTTTAGTTGAAGGAAGAGTCGAGCTCGAGGAGCTTGAAGAAGACATATCCTCTTCCTCTTCTTCTTCGTTCTCGTCTTCATTGTCGACAGGATCGCTTCCGCCAGAGACATTTGCGCTTCCAGGTGTTGGTTCACCAGTCACCCAACCAGATCCGCTTTTTTGCATTGTTTCTTTTGTAGAAGAACTCCCGGCCAGCCAGCCACCGCTAGCATTTATTTCGTCAACTTCTCCGCCCGAAGAATCTTTTAAAATAATATGTTCGCTTGTATTGTTTAGACCACTTCCACCAAAGCTCCCCGACAAGTCGCACCCACCAGAAAGCGGATTTGTTACACTAGCTGTAATTCGACAAACGACCAAATATTCTCCGGAATCAATACTTCCAGACAAAGAAAATAGCACGGTGGCACCACCCGCTTTATATATTTTCCACCCTGAAAGCGAGACCGACTCACTTCCGGTATTTCTGAGCTCAATCCATTCTTCAAACTGACTATCTGTCGTCCCCATCCAAGCAATTTCCGAAAAAATTACATTTGCATGAGTTATCGCTGGAAGAAAAAATATTGAGAAAAGAAAAATATATCTAAACATCTTTAATTATTCTAATATACTTTTTAAAACGTCTTCAGGAACTTCTTTTTGTTTTTGATTATTTTCTGAAGGTTTCGTTTCAGTAATATTTTGTTTTTCTGGCACTTTTTGATCTAAATCTTTTTTCGGAGTTTCAGGATTTTTAGAAGGAGTTGACGTCGCACCCGAAAGAGCTTTTGAAAGTGCGCTTTTCAACAAAGATTTATTTTTATCAGAAGCATCTTTTTCAGAAATTTTTGGACGCTGAACATTGTCGGCCAAATTTTTAAGCGACACCGGCTCGGCTGGTTTTGAAACTTCTGGTTTTATTATCGCCTCTTTTATACTGTCTGGTATTTTAATTTTTGTTGGTTCTTTTTTCTCATCAAATTTTCTATCTTTTTGACCACCACTTTGATGATTATTTTTTTTCTTTGAAGAATTAAAATCTTTTTTAAAATCAGTCTTTCTGTTTTCTGATTTTCTGTTTTCTGACTTGGCTTCTTCGGGAACAAAAGCTCCAGCATATTCATCGTCCCTACTTCCTCTTGGCTTGTATTCTTCGCCAAATTTACCTTTTAAATATTCTTCTTTTTTATCAATCTCTTTCTTTTGTTTTTCTGTATGAAATTCTTTTTTGTACCACTCGTCAATATATTCTTGAACTTCTTTTCTTGGTTTTGAGAAATTTTTTCTTGAAGTTTCAATAACTTCTTCTCTGAAAGAAATTGGATTTCTAGGGAGTGGCGACATTGTTGTTGCTGAAAAAGGTTTTGATCCCACACCATCGATCATAAGTGTCAAATAAATTTGAAAACGTCCAAGATTTACAATGTCTTCTTGGGTGAAAGTCGGAACAAAAACTTTTTCTAAAAGTTCTGCGTCGAGCGGACCAACTCTAAAACAAACCGTCGTACCAACGTTTCCAAAAACAGCGTCACGAACCTCTTCTTCCATTTGCTCGACATATTGGTGAGCCATTGTTAGATTTAATTTATATTTTCTTGCTTCAGACAAAATATCTGCAAAAGATTCGTTGGCGAAGTTTTGAAACTCATCCACAAACAAGAAAAAAGAAGGAAGTTCTGCCATTTCTGCTTTTGTGGCATCAGCACGAGACATGGCCGCAAGATATATTTTTGTGATAAGCATTCCACCCAAAAGCCCTGCGTTTTGTTCACCAATACGACCTTTTGAAAGGTTTATAAGGAGAATCTTTTTTTTATCCATCACTTCTCGAAAATCGAAACTAGAGGTTTTTTGACCAATAATATTTCTAACTATCGGGTTGGCTGTGAACTGACCGATTTTGTTTTGAATAGCGGCTGTAGCTTCACGCATAAAACGTTCATCCCATTTTGCAAACTCATCAACCCAAAAAGTTTTTACTGTTGGATCGGTAATATTTTTTACAACTTCTTCTCTGTAACCTTTATCTGCATACATTCTGTTCACACCAAGAAGTGTTGAACCAGGATATTCAAGCAAAGCCAAAAGCGTGTTACTTAAAATATACTTCATTCTTTCAGAAAAAGTATCTGGCCAAATTTTATCAAAAGTAGACATAAGACCCTGCACAACCAAGTGCTTTTGATCTTCAGAAACAGTTTCTAAAATATTAAACGAGATTGGATTTTCAGAATCGAAAGGAGCAAAGTAAACAACATCACCAAGCCTTTCTTCTGGGACATATTCAAGAAGTGTGTCTATCGCGCTACCGTGCGGATCAATAAAACACATTCCTTCACCGTTTTTAATATCCTGAGCAGCCATGTTTTCAAGTAAGGTTGATTTACCCATACCTGTTTTTCCAATAATATAAACATGGCGAGACCTATCTTCCGCCTTTATACCAAAACGTACTCTTTTTCCTCGGAAATCTGTTTCTCCGAAGTATGTTACTTGCTCAGGATTATACATTTAAAAATTATTATGATCTCATTGCTCTTACCGCAAAATATATTGCAATAAAAAAGACGAGTGCGAGAATTTGATGAGTCCAAAAAGAGAATATTGCAAGAGGCTCTTCAACTCCTCGGAAAAATATTACAACACCTCGATAAGCTGACATAACAAATCCGACAATCGCAACAAGAGTATTGAACTTTAGAATCAGTTTGTTTCCACCACCAGTAAACCCTGCCAAGACCGCAAGAAGAACCATCGTGAAAATAATAGCCATACCGCTAAAATTGAAATATTTTAGGAAATATGGAAAAGTAAAAACCATCAAAATACCCGCAACAAGGAAAATACTTTGGGTTGCCTTTAGGTAGTATCCCTTTTGACCATTTTTTGACATATAAAGATAAGAACTAATTTAGTAATACATATATTATATAGCACTTTTAAATTAAATATTGGTCAAATAATAGAAATTTGTGGAAATCAGCCAAAAATAAAAAGCTGTTTACTTTTTGAAACATATATAGTAGTATGTAGAAATTATTAGACGGATTTAAGGCTAACCTTATAGACACATAAAAAAGTCTATAAAACCTAAAATCTTTGTTAGTCCGCCTAATAGCGGATATTTTTTATGGATACAACATTAGATACAAGAAATCCTGAATTGGTAAAGCTAACAGATGAAAAAAATTTCATCTTAAAAGTTGGCGATATCGTTGAAGGAAAAATAATTGATACAAAAAGAGCGTCTGTTTTCGTTGACCTTGGTGCATACGGAACTGGAATAATTTTTGGAAAGGAATTTATAAACGCGAGAGATATCATCAGAAAGATAAGAAAGGGTGATGTTATCAAAGCGAAGATTATAGAAATCCAAAACGAAGACGGATATACAGAACTTTCTCTAAAAGAAGCAAGACAAGCTCTTGTTTGGAAAGAAGCTGAAGAACTTATTGAAAACAAAACTGTACTTGATCTTCCAATCAAAGAAGCAAACAAAGGAGGTTTGATTATTGAATGGAAAGGAATTCAAGGATTCTTGCCAGCGTCACAACTTAGACCAGAAAACTACCCAAGAGTTGAAGATTCTGACAAGGATAAAATTCTTCGAGAACTTAAGAAGTTTGTTGGAGAAAAAATGTCAGTAAATATTATTTCTGCAAATCCAAAAGAAGATAAACTTGTTTTCTCTGAAAAATCTACAAACCAAGAAGAACGAAAAGAGGTTGTCGACAAATACAATGTTGGAGATGACCTAGAATGTGAAATTGCTGGAATCGTTGACTTCGGAGTATTTCTAAAAATTGAAGAAGGTCTTGAAGGTCTTGTTCACATTTCAGAAATAGACTGGGGACTTATCGAAGACCCACGAAAAATCTTCAAAGTTGGAGATAAAGTAAAAGCAAGAATTATCGAAATTAAAGATGGAAAGATTTCTCTTTCTCTAAAAGTCTTCAAAGAAAATCCTTGGAAAGAATTTGAAGGAAAACTAAAGAAAGGAGATATTATTTCTGGAGTTGTTATCAAATTTAACAAGCACGGAGCTTTGGTTTCAATCAAAGAAGGAGTTGCTGGACTTGTTCACAACTCATCATTTGGTTCTGAAGAAAAACTGAAAGAAACACTTGAACTTGGAAAAACTTATAACTTCCAAATCAACATCTTTGATCCAAAAGAACAAAAAATGACTTTGGCTTTTATTGAAAATAAAGCGAAATAAAATTAAAAACAAAAAATTCCCGCAAGGGAATTTTTTGTTTTTAAATTAGATCCTTCCGACCCTACACGAGAACACTGTTAAGAAAATATTAAATTTTACCTTAAAAACAAGAATGTTTGAGTCTGAAAAATAATGTATAGACATTATTTTTCAGACGAGTTTTCTTGTTTTTTGGTTTAAAATTTAATATTTTTAAGTGTGAAGTGTGGGTCTAGATTTTTTGTTACTTTTTTATCATGAAAAAAGTAAGAATAGGATTTAATTAAACTCATTCATCACCCTCTCTCTTCCCTCTTTTATAAAAGTTTCTATAATTTTTTCTACTTTCGAAGAAAGATTTGATATCTTTTCTAAATCAGCCGATGAAAAATCTTTCAGAACAAAATTTGAAACAGCTTTATTTGGAGGAGTAAAAAATCCACCTTTTGGTTTTACAGCATTTCCATTTTCATCTCTTGGACAAATTCCAACTCGGAGCCTTATAAACGCTTTTGTTCCCAAATGAGACACGATAGATTTTATCCCATTGTGACCACCTTCTCCCCTATCAAAAGAAACTCGAACATCGCCAAAAGGTAAATCAATATCATCATAGACAACCAAAATATTTTCAGGATCGATCTCATATTTGTCAGACAAAAAAGAAACAGACCTTCCAGAATCGTTCATAAAAGTTTGTGGTTTAATAATCAAAGCTTCTTTATCTTTTATTAGTTCCTTTTTTATAAAAGCGTCGGCGTATTTGTCGAATTCAAATCCAGAATACAAAAAATCAATCAGCAGAAAGCCAACATTGTGTCTTGTATTTTTATATTTTTCTCCCGGATTACCCAAACCTGCTATTAAAAACATACAAACACATATTATCACAAAAATAAGTAAGAAGTTAATTTGCGTCAAGCTCTTATTTGTATTACAATTCTTTGTATGAAATCTGAAAATTTTGAAAAAATCGAACAAAACGAAACTCCTTTACAAAAAAAGCAAAATGGAATTTGGGAAACAATCAAATTTGCAATAGTTGCATTTATTATTGTTTGGCCAATCAGAGCTTTTGTTGCTCAGCCATTTATCGTCAGCGGATCTTCAATGGTTCCGACATTTGAAAACAGCCAGTATCTGATAGTCGACCAAATATCCTACAAACTCGAAGAACCCAAAAGAGGCGATGTTGTTGTTTTTCGATATCCAAACGACACTTCAAAATTTTTCATAAAAAGAATTATCGGTCTTCCTGGTGAAGTTGTAACAATCGACGGTTCAAAAGTTTCTATAGAAACAAAAGATGGAGAAACAATAGCTCTTGATGAACCATATGTAAAAAACGAAAGCAAAAATAATTTCACAACAACAATCGGAGACACAGAATATTTTGTTATGGGAGATAATCGTGCAGCAAGTTCTGATTCAAGATATTGGGGGAATTTAGACGAACATTATATTGTTGGAAAAGCATTTATCAGATTGCTTCCCTTTAATTCTTTTGGACTAAATCCTGGACACTACGATTATCAAATAACTGAAGAAAAATAATATGGCAGAAAAAAAAGAAAAGAAAGAAGATGTCTTTCAAGCTCCAAAAGGAATGAGAGATATTTCAGGTGACGACTACTACAGTTACCAAGGTTTTTTTGAAAAAGCACAAGAGATCGCAGAATACTATGGATTCAAACCAATCCAAACTCCTGTTTTAGAACACGAGGAAATTTTTACAAAAGGAGTTGGTGGTGGGACAGATATTGTCGACAAAGAAATGTATTCTGTAAAAACAAAAGGTGGCGACAAACTTGTGATGCGACCTGAAGGAACAGCTGCGACAATGCGCGCATACATAGAACACGGAATGCAAAACAAACCTCAGCCAGTAAAACTATATTATTATGGTCCTCTTTTCCGACACGACAAACCGCAAAAAGGAAGATATCGAGAATTTTATACTTTTGGTATAGAAGTTATCGGAAGTCCAAAAAGTATTATGGATGCAATGATTATCCATATGGGAATTTTAATGCTAAAAGAAGCCGGGATTGAAAATATTTCTCTAAAGATAAACTCAATCGGTGATGCAGAAAGTAGAAAAGACTATTTGAAGGAATTGGTGAACTACTACAAAAAACACCTTGGCAAAATGAACGCCACAGATAGACAAAGACTGAAAGACAACCCTCTTAGAATTCTTGATTCAAAAGATCCAAACCTTTTGCAAATAAATGCTGAAGCTCCTCAATCAGTAAGCTACTTAAACAGTGCAAGTAAAAAACACTTTAAAGAAGTTATGGAAAACCTAAACGAGCTTGGTGTGGACTATGAACTCGATCACACTCTTGTTCGAGGCCTCGACTACTACACTCACACTGTTTTTGAATTCTTTACAACAACAGATTCTGATGAAACAGAAAACGATTCTGAAGAAAAAGAAAATAAAGAAGAAGTTGTAACAAAAAGATTGGCGCTTGGTGGTGGTGGACGATACGACTATCTTTCAAAAGCAATGGGATACAAAAAAGAAATCCCTGGTGTTGGATTTGGTTTTGGGGTTGATAGGATTGTAGAAGCAAGTTCAAAAATTCCAAAACCTCGTGTAAAGAAAAAAGCAAAAGTATATTTAATTCAACTTGGAACAGAAGCCAAAATGAAAAGCTTGAAAGTTATAGAAATCCTGCGACAAAACAAAATCCCAGTAAGACAATCTCTTTCAAAAGACAGTCTTGGTTCACAACTTGCAATCGCAGAAAAAAGCGGAATACCACACACTCTTATTTTTGGACAAAAAGAGGCTCTTGAAAATTCAATTATCGTGAGAGACATGACAAACCGTTCTCAAACAACAGTTGATATCGACAAGCTTGCAAAACACCTTAAAAATCTATAATTTATAGGTTATGGTAAAAATCATACAAATTGGCGATGAGAGATTGAGGGAAATCTCGAAGCCTTTAACACAAGAAGAAATCGGCACAAAAGAAACTCAAAAACTTCTTGAAGATTTAAGCGAAGCACTTCGTTCTCAAGACGACGGCGTGGCAATTTCTGCACCACAAATTGGCGTGAACAAAAGAATTTTCGCAGTCTCAACAAAAATATTTGATGAAGATTATTTGGCTGGCGAACCAGAAAAAAAATTCTACGAACATATTTATTTTTTAAACCCTGTTATTACAAAATTCTCAAAAAAAACAGAAGAAATTGAAGAAGGATGTCTGTCTATTCGAGGTGTTTATGGACTCGTTAAAAGACCAAAAAATGTAACTATCGAAGCTGTAAATGAAAGGGGTGAGAAAATTATAAGAGGTGCTGGTGGGCTTTTGGCAAGAATTTTCCAACACGAGATTGACCACTTAGATGGTATACTATTTATCGACAAAGCTTCTGTTATAAAAGAAGTTTCTGAAGAAAAAAATAATAAATAAATATGGAAGACAAAGAACAAATAGAGGAACTAAATGAGAATTTAGAAATCCTTAGTCACGAAATTGAAGAAACAAATTCACCAAAGCGCTCTTTTGTGCGAGGGATATTTTTAGGAGTTGGAACAACTGTCGGAACAACAATAGTTGCTGCACTTTTAATTGCGATTATTTTATGGCTTCTAAAAACTTTTCAAAATGTTCCGTTTATTGGAGATATTCTTGAATGGCTTAACATCGAAAAATACATAAGTTAAATGGAATCAAAAAAAGAAAAAATTATATTCTTAGGAACACCAGAAATCTCAGTAAAAATTTTAGAGAGCTTGCTAAAAGAAAGTTATGAGATTGTTTTGGTTATAACTTCACCAGATAAACCTGTCGGACGAAAGCAGATCATGACTCCACCACCTGTTAAAACTTTTGCCGAAAAAAATAATCTAAAAGTTATTCAACCAGAAAAGCAGGGCGCCGACGTCTTGGAAGAAATACGAAAATCCGGCGCCCTGCTTGGAATTGTCGTCGCATACGGACACATAATCCCGCAATCAATAATAGATTCTCTACCAAAAGGATTTTTGAACATTCACTATTCCCTACTTCCAGAATTTCGTGGAGCTTCTCCTGTCGAACAATCTATTTTGTCAGGACAAAAAGAAACCGGGGTGACAATTCAAAAACTTGTTTTCAAGCTAGACGCAGGACCAATAGTCGCAGTAGAAAAATTTCCTCTTGATGATCAAATAACAACTCCGGAGTTAAAAGAAAAACTTACTGAAGTGGGCGCAGAACTTTTAACAAAAATACTCCCAGATTATCTAGAAGGAAAAATTGAGCCAGTCGAGCAAGATGAATCAAAAGCGACTCATTGTAAGAAAATCAGCAAAGCAGATGGAGAAATAAAAATGTCTGACACCGATGAAAGTAAGTGGACCAAATACAGAGCATATTTGGGTTGGCCAGGGATTTTTTACTTCGATGAAAGTGGAAAAAGAAATAAAATCACAGAAGCAACTTTCGAAAACGGAAAATTCATAATCAAAAAGATAATCCCTGAAGGTAAAAAGGAGATTTCACTATAAATAAAAGTGGCGCGCTTCGCGCGCCGCTTTTATTTAAAACATTAACTACTCAACAACCTTCGTCACAGACTCAATCACAACATCTTTTATTGGCTTGTGATTCTTCATTGGATCAACTTCAACCAAACTAATAGTGTCGACAACATCCATCCCTGCAACAACTCTCCCAAAAACAGAATGCCTTAAATCAAGCGGTGTATTGTCAGCAACATTTATAAAAAATTGACTTCCTCCTGTGTTTGGTCCAGCATTTGCCATTGAAATAGTTCCTCTGACATTTTCATTTGGTGCGCGAAGCTCATCTTGAATACTATATCCCGGACCACCAGTTCCCCAATAATCTCTTTTTGAATCATCTTTTGAAAGCGGATCTCCACCTTGAATCATAAATCCATCGATAACTCTGTGGAATTTTACACCATCATAAAATCCCTGCTCGGCCAATTTTGAAAAGTTACCAGCCGTCACAGGACGAGTATCGTTAAACAATTCGACAGTGATATCCCCCATATTTGTTTTTATAATATAAGTTTCTCTTTCCATAGGTATTTTCAAAAAAATATAAGCAAGTGTTCCAATAATAATCAACGCTAAAATTCCCCAAAATTTTTTCATATACTATTTAAAATTAATTAATCTTTACTTCCAAAAGGCCACCACGGCTTCATACCTTTTATACGTTTTTTCAAACTTCTCGCGCCTCGTATAAAAAGTGTCTGCCCTCTTTTTTTATCAGTTTTAACATCTCTTAAAAAATTATCTTTCGTTTCATCAACAGCGGCATAGAGATCAGCGTTAAAATTTTTTACATAATAATCTTTTCCGGCAATTCTAGTCCTAACTTCAGCCATAAAAAGATCTTCTCCTTTATTGTGATGATTTGACTCTTTTCCAATTTCAACAAACAAGTTCACTTCGTCAGAATTTCCGATAATCTTTTCCAGAGCTCCGATTTTCGAATGAACATAATCTCTTATTGGATCAGTAAGATCAATATTTGTTGCTTTTATATTTATATTCATCCAGATTGTGATAGGTCGTGATATTAGCACAGCCCACAACTAAATTAATAAACCTCTGTATAAATTTTACCACAAACCAAAATCTAGATTTCAACAGCCAAAATTTTAGTTGGACTATGATGCCCGCTAATAATTTTTACTTTTTTAACAGAAATTCCCATCTTAAAAGCCACAATCTCCACAACCCTTTTGTTCGCCAAATTCGCCAAAGCCGGCTCTTTTACATGGATTTCCAGCCTATTCTCGCCAAGCTCTTTTACAAGCTCCCTTTTGACCCCAGCAAGCACTTTTACCCGAATATACATAAGTATTGGCATTTTATCATTTTTTTGATAATATTTGCTTTGTATCGAAAAGATACACTTTGAAAAAAGAATATTCCCCGATAGCTCAGCGGTAGAGCAATCGACTGTTAATCGATTGGCCGTAGGTTCGAATCCTACTCGGGGAGCCAAGTCGTGCAGGGTTATCCCGCACGAGATGCGTCAGAAACAGCTCTTTTTTAAAGGAGCTTTTTTTGTATGGAAATGATATAATTTTAAATATATGCCAAGAGAAGGACCACCAGACAATAGACGTGAAGGAGTGAACAGCAACAAGAGAGAATCTCTAAAAAATGAGATTATTTCTCTTATCAATTCAGGAAAAATAAAAGACGCAATAAAATTAAAAAATGATTTTGAAAGCTCAGGGGAAACTATAACAAATGATAAAGAGGTTTTATTAGAAACACAAAACAGAATAATAAAAATACTTTCTGATTTTTCAAAATATCCTTCTAAGTTTGAGATTATTAATATTGAGAATTCTTTTGGTTTTTCTACAGAATTTATTAAGAGTCCAGAGACGCAAGAGCTCGCAAAGAAATCAATAATGGAAGTAATTTCTTCGAATTATCATACTGCGGTTTTTTTAAAAAAGACCTTTGCTGTGTCAAACGAGCTGTTTACTGATCCTGAAAGTCAAATGGTAATACAAAATATTATTACACGCAAATTTAATGATGAGTTCGCATATGGATCTATTGCGACCATAGCGGAAAACTTTCCAATATCTCAAGATTTTATTAAAGATCCAGAAATACAAGAAAAAATAAAAAAAATAATTATTGAAGGATTAAACGAGTCGCATTTTTATTGGACCAAAAAAATGAGCGACGCACTCTCTATGTCCGATGATTTTATTCATAGTCCGGCAGTTAAAGGGGCCGTAAGGGCTGGTATTAAAAAAGAACAAAAGGAAAAAGTCAAAGTACCCACTCAAAAATATCCGGAGGCGGTTAAAAGTGTTTTGAATAATATAAATCAAATAAAAAATGATTGGGGTATGAGTGAAGATGATGTTCAAGACGCTATCATCGAATGGCTGGATAGTGAATTAGGTACAAGACATAACCAAGAATTGGCGGTTGAAATTATAAAGAACTCAGATCTTCCAAAAGAAAAATTGAAGGATGTTGTAGAGAGTAATTTATTAATGCTTCTAAAAAAAGCTAGTTGGCAAAGAGTATTAAATATTTGTGAAAAGATTGGAATTGACGAAAATTTTATACAAAATTCAGAAACACAGGATTCTGCGGTTGAATCAGTTAGAGAAATTATGGGCCAAGGTGTTTATTATGCTGCAATGAGAATTAAGGAAAAATTTAATATTCCCGATAGCGTTTTAGATCAACTAGATATGCAAGAAGCCGCAAATATAGGCTTGGCAAAAAATATTAATAGATTAGATTTTTCCACGGCATTAAAGATAAAAGAAAAATTTAATATAAGTGATAAATCTATTGAGGAGATCATTAAGGATATTCTTTTAGAAAAAATTGACGAGAATTCTTATACTAGCTATCTCATAGGGGTTTCTGAAAATTTTAAAATTTCTCACAATATGTTGAATGACAATGAGGTAAGGGAAACTTTTAAAGACAATTTCATAAATTCATTCAAGACTGATGAAGGTTTACAGAAAACGATTAATGTATTTAAAGTTATTAATAACAACGAAAATTTGAGCTCCTTAAGGGCTGTTCTAGCAGAGCCAGAAATTATCGAAGAAGCGAAAAATAAAATTAAAAGCTTGGTTTTAAAGGGAGACATTCACATAATTCAAGAGATCGTTTCAAGTTGCGGTCTAAATAAAGATGATGTAGCGCTAAGTATAAAGCCCATGATAATTGAATACGCACTTGATCAAAAAAATTTTCAATTAAAAACAAAATTTAGAAATATTTTTAACTTAAAAGAATTTTTCTCAATTTCGGAAAATGAAACTAGTAATATAATTAAAGAAATATTAATAAAGTCTGATAACTATAAATTTTATCTTAATATTAAAAAAATATTCTCTTTACCGGATTCTTTTATGGAGGATGAAAAAATAAGATTACTGATAAAAAAATGGATTATAGAGTTACTTAATGATTCTTTTGCTGATGAGGCAGTTAAATTAATAAAAGAAACTGGAAGTAATTCAGAATTGATTACCGATGTCGATATTCAAACAGTGGCGAAAAGGGCGATGGATAATAAAATAAAGGGAGAGGATTCACTTGCAGCAGGCAATATTGCGAGAGAGTTCAACTTGGCAGAAAGTGATGTACAAGAAATAGTTGAAAAGTGGATTCTAAAGCGTCTAGATCAAAGTCACATTGCTGAGGTTATTTCATTAAAAAATAATTTTAATGTTTCCGAAGAGTTTATAAGAAGTCCAAATGTTCAAAAACTGGCAAAAAAAGAAATGCTCTGGATTTTGAACATGAACGGAGGTGTGGCAGACGATATAACAGAAAATTTTAAAGAAATACAAAAACAATTCCTAATAGACAATGAAACCGCTAATGAAATAGTGCTTAAATCCATTAGCAACTGGATGTCTGTTGGTAAAATATACATTGCTATAAATCTCAAAGAAAGACTAGAGATTTCAGATGCTGAAGTAAAACTGGGTACAATAAAACTTATAAAATTAAATGAACTTTCTCTGGGAAGTATGGTTGAAACAGAAGAAACAAAAAAATTTTTTACAGAAAATATCCTTGGTCTATCTTGGAAATACATAGAAACACTTTCTTTAGGAGAAAATATCTTAATAAAAAAAAGACTTGTTGAAGAAAGAGGGCTTGATTTAAACAAAATAGATGAACATGAAGTTGAGTACGACCCACAAACAGAAAATGACTACGAATATATTTTTGAAAATATCAAAAATATGGAAGATTCGGTTTGGACTCAAGAAGATCATGAAATTAAGGAGGCGTTTGAAACTGGTGCCCTATATTTTGGATACAAAAAAATGTTTAAGTTCGTGGGTGGTAAAAACCACCATGACAAACTTTTTGCTTTTAAAAAGGTAATCAATATGGCACAGAAGTCGGGGTTAAAACCCGAGCAGTTCTATGCCAACATCCTACTCCAGGTTCAACGAGACGCCGGAAATTACGGCGTAGCAGAGGAGTATATGGAAGAAGAGGATGATGGAGGCGAAGCTTACGAAACTTTAGAAATTAATTCATATCAAAAACTAAATAATATTGCTGATGTTTTTGAAAATATAGATGTTTTAGAAAAACTAAAGAAAGCAACGGAATACGAAATCAAAAAAATAAAAGACTTGGTAGATCAAATCAAAAAACCGGGAGACATTTTTATTAATTGGAAATCTTTGAAAAACTTTGCTGATTTAATAGAACTTTTAAATAAATCAGAAATCTTAGAGCAACTCAAAGATCTTTCGGGCGAAGGAAAAGAAAAATTAAAAGACTATGTAGAATATTTAGCTTTTCATCCGAATATTAATACTCAGTCAGTAATTGAGTTCTGGCAAAACCCATCTGGATTTCTAGGTGTCGGTGATGAGCATGCGAGCCGCACCCATGAATTAAAGAAGCCCTCAAACTATACAGAAATTCCCTACATGGACCTTCGTTCAGAAGATTTAAGAGATGCTTTGATAGAGGGATCACTCGACCAAATACAAGCATGGCAGCCTCTTGAAATTGAGTATAAGATACCTCAAGGAGAGATTACTCATCTGTCTTTTGTAGATCAAATGAAAAAGGCGCTTGGCTCAAGAGGTGAGAAAATCACTGGTATTGCAAAAAATCCAGGAGTTTTGTTTAAAAAATTAAATGATTTATCTAAAAAAGAAAGATTGAACTTGATGGAAATAATAAAAGGTCAAATTGCTATCCCGGAAAATTTACAACAAGACTTTCAGAGTATCTTATATAACGGAGAATACGGACTGGCTCTACCTATAAAGGAATACAGAATGAAGATTGGACTAAAGAGCGACCCAGAAGTGGTAGTAGCTGGAAACGACACAGCTTGTTGTATGCCATTCGGTTCAGGGAAAAATAACGTGTATATGTATAATCCTGTTTGTGGTCAGCTGGTGGTTCAGAGAAAATCAAAAGATGGAGAGTGGAAAACGGTAGCCCAATCTGTAGTTACAAAAGATCGGGATATAAAGGTAAACGTCGCAGATTTGCTAAAAAAATTGAACGGAAATGAAAAAACTTCTTTAAACGGGATATTTTCTGATGATGTGTTAGTAAATGAGAAAGATATAATGACGTGCGACAATATCGAGGTAAGTCCTAACTTTAGAGACATTACTGATCTTGAAGTTTTATATGACGATTTCTTTAGTGAGTATGCAAAACACTATGGAGAAAAGGAAAATCTTGATACTAATCGTGTCGTAATTGGAACCGGTTACACTGATGCAAGTATTGGCCAAAATATTGATAATACTTTTGTACCAACTGCTCCTGTTGGATACAGCGATAACATAGGAAAAACTGCAAAAGTAATTGATTTAACGAAACAAAAATTAATTTTACAGAAAAAACTAAGTGCTAAAAATAAGCCAAGTATTAAAAAAATAGAATCAAGTATACAGGGTATTTCTGACCTGACATACGCAGATACTCTTAGTGCCGCATATATCGAAGGAAAAGCATACGACGACAATTCTTCCCTAAAAGAATATTTACACAATATAGAAAATGGTCTAATTGCAAAAGATATATTAAACTCTCATTTCAATCTTCCCAATATGGCACTTAAATATGAGGATGAGAAGAAAAAGACCCAGGGATATCTTCTTGCATACGAAGGTTCTGTAGAGGAAAATGAGAAAGTAATTTATGTAGCAGATCTTGCCGCCAACACAGAATCAAAGTTAGCTGGCGGTAAGCTAATCAAGGCTTTTATTGAGAGGTACAAGAGTGAATATATAGATAAAAATAGATTTATACCAATACTTGCAAATGCGAGAGATAAGACGAGTTATCAAATAATCTTAAAACAACTTGAAAGTATTGGTAAAGATATTGGTGTCAGATTTGAACTAGAAGAAGTTAATTCCTATAAAAAAGGAAATGATACTATGCGTACAGTATTAATAAGGCCGATTACTGATTAAAAAATAAGACCTATTAAATATTTATATTTCAAGAAAGGCTAATTCTCTTGTCTTTCAACTTGATTTTTCCTTTAAGATTTCCTAGCAACTCTCGTTTCTCCAAAATACTCGCCTCAGTAAGAACAAACTTCGCATAATTCCGTATATCTATATCCTCTATCTCAACTTTCTTTGATTTTCCAGAAAGAAGTTTTTGGAATTTCTTGAATTTCTCTACTTCAGATCTTAGTTTTTCTCTTATCCCAATTTCATTTAGATCTATTCGATCCATCAGATCTCCAAATTGTCGAATTAGTTCTTTTTCTTCCAGATAGCCGTTTTTGCAAGTCCTGTCTTTTGAATTTGAGCATTTATAGTAAACATACCGGTGAACGTTGCCATTTTTCTGTCTCTTGAATTTCTCATCTGCCGTTATTCCAGAATCACACAGTCCGCAGAACATGAGTTTAGTGAAAGCAAATTCTTTATTTTCCACCCTCACAAACTGGCTTTTTACTTGATCCTGAACTTGATCAAACAATTCTTTGGTAATGAGTGGATCGTGTTTGCCCTGATACCAATTTCCAGACTTCTGCGGGTACTCAAACATTCCATAGTAAAAAGTGTTTTGGAGGATGATATAAATATTACTTAGAGACAGGTTTTTACCTCCGGCTGCGGTTTTGTAGTTCAGATCAAACTTGAGCCAGTTGTATACTTTTCTGCCTGACCACTTTTCATACGCCACCTTTTCAAAGATTTTCTTTATAGTCGGTGCCCTTTCAGTATCTACTAGTACATGACCTTTTCTGTCCATTCGTTTTTCATTGAGATACCCTGTTGGTGCCACAGATGGCCACAACCCCATTTCAACCTTGGCTCGTAGTCCCCTCTTTACGTTTATACTTTTATTATCATTCTCTAACTTCGCCTGACTACACAAGATCATCAAAAGAAATTTCTCACTTGGACTATTAGTAAAATTCTGTCCGTAGGTTTTAATCTGAATCAAAAGTTTCTGATCCATGAGATCAACTAGGGTTCCCAGGTCCCCTGCGTTTCTACTTAATCTATCAGGATGCCAAACAATAATTCCATTAAAACGACCTCTTCGTATGTCTTCGATAATTTCTTTAAAGACTGGTCGTTGACCTGAATCTTTTGCAGAGTGAGCTTCTCTTCTAATATCAACAATTTCAAGTTCTTCCCGTTCAGCAATTTGAAGCATTTCTTTGACCTGAGAATCTATAGACAAGGCTTGAATCTCATCACTGTCCGTGCTTTTGCGTGCGTATAGGACGTATTTAATTTTTTGAGGAGGAGTGACAACTCCTTGATTCGCTCTTTCTTCCATAGATATATTAATGCCAGACCCATAAACCCTGCATAGCTATGCAGACTAGCGGTTTTATTGCATACTCGCCTGGGCTCTTAGCAAGAGAGCTTTTTTACGATATTATATACATACAACATAGTGACCTAACCCGGCGCCTTTGGGCGACGATATGGCCCGAATATAGTTAGACACAAACAGTATAAAGACCCCATCATCAGAGGTCACTGTTTGTGCTATTTCAGGGAAACTTGAGATATGAGCTTCGGCTCTATCTGGTGGTGGGCTTTTTGTTTGCCACTAACTTTTTATTAATTTATTTATAAATACATATGAAAGAAGAAACGAAAAAGTGTCCTTCTTGTCAGTCAGACATACCTTCAAAAGCAAAGAAGTGTGTTCACTGCAAGACAGATCTAAGAAGTTGGTTTAGTCGACATCCGATTCTTACAGGACTCGGATTTTTAGTGATTATTTTAATCGTAAGCGCTTCAAGTGCTGATAATAAAAACACTTCTACCCCATCTCCTGTATCTACCAATCAGAATGTAGTTGCTTCAACACCTGAACCGGTTGATCCAGCGATTTTAGAAGCAAATAAGGCAAGACTAGAGGAGCTCAAGAAAAACTTTACATACAAATATGATGAATTTAATAACATTGGTTGGTACACCCACAAAAATCAACTAGCAGAAAATTCATACAATAGACGACTTATAAAAGTACCGGTAAACAACAGAGGGTATGGGTATTTGGAAAGTCAGTATTATGGGGAGAATTGGATATTCCACACGAGAGTGGAAGTCAAAGTTGGAGAACTTGTTTTGAAATCGCAAGAAGTTCCTACGTATGATCCAGATAATGCAACTCAAAATTCTGGTGGAAGTGTTTGGGAGGTCGTTAGTTTTACAGGTAACAAAGATAACGGAATAATCCAAGCTATTGCAAGTAGTGGAGATTTGGATGTACGAGTGAGATTTTCTGGAGATCAAAAAAATTCTGATTTTACGCTTACCAAAAAAGACCAACAGGCGATAAAAGATTCTTACGAGCTTATGACATTAATAAAAAAGGTCGGTAATCAATAATTTAAAAGATAACTTATATGGCAACAAAATTACAAAAACAGGAATTTTATAAAAAACTCCAAAACTACTCCAAACAATATTTGAAGAAGCAATACAAAGATCTCGATGAATCAGCAACAAGACTCATGATAAATAGCCTGCTAACCAATGTCTTGGGATATACAGAGCTAGAAGAAATAAAAACAGAATATCGAATTCGTGGAGAATATGCTGATTACATTATCCAAGTCAAAAGAAAGAAACAATTCGTAGTCGAAGTAAAAGCCATTCAGCTTGATCTGTCTGAGCGACATCTACGACAGAGTATTAGCTACGCGGCCAACGAAGGTATTGATTGGATAATTCTTACAAACGGTAAACAAGTCGAACTCTATCGAGTAATTTTTGGTAAACCAATTACGACCAGAAAAGTTTTCGAGTTTGATCTTTCAAATACCGCAGAGTTAAAACATGCGTCAGAATTTATGTTTTTCTTGACCAAGAAAAGTGTTTTGAAAGACGAACTCAATGATTTCTGGGCTCGGTTTGAAGCTCTTGAACCAACTAAATTGTCTAACAATCTTTACGCCGTTGAAGTTATTAGATTTCTCAAGAAAGTCCTAAAACACAAAACAGGACTGTATTTTAGCGAGAAGGATATTCTAGATTCAGTTTACAAGATTATTACAACCAAGATTGAGTCAGTAAAACCAAAACTTCCGATTATGGTTAGTCAGAGAAAAAGAAAGGTTACGACAAAACAGAATACAGAAACTAATGCTAATCAAGATTCTACTCAATTAGAAAATCTAGAGTAGGTTATTTACCCAACGTCAACATAGTCGGAGAAATATAGAGTACTGTCATCACCTCCACCAGGCCAGAACATCAACCATGTTGATTCATTTGAGTGTTTATCCAACGTGGCATTAATCAAGAGCGAAAAAGCATCCGCAAGATCGTCGTGCTTTTCAACACCAAACCCTACAAGTTGTTCGATGAGGTCTTCGCATCCGTGTCTTGGAAATTTAATTACACCCGATTTTATGACTGTTGAAGTTAACTGTAGTCTCGTCCTCTTGTCCCCTTTTGGTTTAATTGCTGTTGCTTGGATCCCATGAAGTTCTAGCATTTGTGGCAAAGCCTCTTGGTACGCAACACTTTCTACAAATAATATGTCTGTTGATTTTGGCATTTGAGTCTTCTTGAAATCTTTCATCAAATCAACCTGTGCAGGAAAATTGAGTTTCTTTTTAATTGGATTTGGGAGAACATATATTCTCATTTTTTCCCTTCTACCGTACACGTGTGCGGAAACAACACCAGTGAAATCAGCAGATTCTTTTTCTGATATAGCGAGATCGACTCCAGCATACGTACCTCGATAAGCTTTATGTTTTGCTCCTGGAAGCTCGTCGTAATATTGGATCCATTCTGGATAAATAAC
Source organism: Minisyncoccota bacterium (assembly GCA_041389065.1). Lineage (GTDB taxonomy): Bacteria > Patescibacteriota > Minisyncoccia > Phycocordibacterales > CSBR16-119 > JAUPTX01. Next base: position 11,426 of record JAWKSM010000004.1, on the reverse strand, counting down.
CTGGTCGTCACTTGGAATAATGCGAAGCAAATATTCTCGTTGCCAAGCAATCTCACTAGCAACTTTCATTTTTTCATCTTCTAAATCTTTCTCGTCTTTGTATTTTCCAGGCCAAAGGCAAACGTCATTTTTATCAATCAACGGATACTCTTTGAAAATTCCTTTTGCCTTGCCATTAGTTATTTCATCCTTGATCCTCATAAGTAGTGAGTCTTCATGAAGAAGATTACCTACGATGATCAGTCTTGTTTTTCTATCTCCTGCAGGAATAACTTCGCCTCGAAGCCAATGATATGTCTTGTCTCGACCCTCTCGAGTTTTGGTTGACTGCACATCTTCAACGTCATCACAGATTACGAGATCTGGACGGTGTTCGTTGTGGCGTATTCCTCGAATACTTTGATCACTTGAAGCAACTGTAATTCTGGCACCGTGTTTTTTAAACACGAGAGAGAATGAGCCCCACTCATCGCTTTCTTCTTGGAAAGGCCCGAGGTCTCTCTTCAGCACATCATTACCTTCGAGTTCAGTACGGATATTCATCATGTGCTGTTTTGCCTGTGCTCTGGTTTGACAGAAGATAATACAAAATTTCTTTTGTTGTTTTCCAAGAATTGCCCAGATTGGGTATGCAGTTGTCACCATAGTTGATTTACCCGATCCACGGAACGCAACTACATACAGATTTTCGGTAGTACTTTTTTCGAGATTATGAATGATCTCTTTTTGAAAGTCTGCTGTTTCATACTTTACGTAGTGAGCGTAGTAGAAATGAAAGAAGTACAGAAAACTGTCTTTTGTAATTGATGTTCGCACTGAACGATCTTTTATCATCGTGTCTATAAGTGTTTTTGAAATTATTTTAGTCATGTTTTTTTCGATTAATATTTCTAATAGATTTTGATTTTGTAATCTTTGCAAGTTTTAAGGCTTCCTTCACAACTTTTGCTTGTGACGGTGTTAGCTCTTCGGGATCTTCTTTGGTGGTAATTTCAAGTTTGTTTTTGTAGTTGTCGTTTCGATGACGAAGCCAGAAGCTTATCGCCGAATAGTTTTTCTCCTTAATAAGGGTAAGTAACTGGCTTTCACTCATATCACTTACCAATGCAACACCCTCTGCATACGCTTCATCCATTTTCTTTCCAAACTCTTTGTCTTCTCGCTTCCAACGATATACACTGTTTCTTGATAACCCAGTCTTTTCGCAAGCAACCTGGACAATTGGAACTTTTCGTAGTTCCTCCAAGAACTGATCTTGAAATTTATTCTTTTTCATAAAAGTTCTTGATTATTTGTGCCTTACAGCCAGTCAACTTCTCGTACCTGCGAATCGCCAAATCACAAAACACATTTTCTGTCTCTAGAGAATAGACTCTTCTACCTAATTGTTCCGCACAGATCATGGTGCTGGCCGAACCCGAGAAGGCGTCAAAGATGATGTCTCCTGGCTTAGTGCAACGCATAATAAACTTATGGTGAAGTTCAGGATTCTTGCTTGTTGGATGTTCCATTTGATTTGCAGGTAGTCGTTTGGTCGCCCAGATATTTGAGATATCTTCTAGAAGCTGATTACCAGTTCCATAATTTTTGTTTTGTACTTCATTGAGATTTTTAAGAATGTCTGAAAGATATGGAGATCCTTTCGTGCCATATACGCAATATTCAAGACATTTATTAAACGCTACGGTCGGTATAGGCGATGCGTTGTTTTTAATCCAAACATTGAGCCTTCTGTTTTTAACACCAAGTTCCATATACAAAGTTTGAAAAACCCACACCCACGCTTCGTCACACCAAAACGCCACATGAACGTCTTTGGTGGATATGGCAAGTGAAGATTTTAGAACTTTACGAATAAACTCCTTGTATTGTTCGGGAGATTGATTATCGTCAAAGGTGCCTCCGTAGTTGGACCTCTTACCTACGCCCTTGTCATATGAAAGTCCAATATTGAAAGGCGGATCATTGTAGATAGCCGTAGCTTTATCATTTCCGAACAGTTTTCTAACAGCATTAACATCAGTTGAACTAGCACACAACAACTTGTGACCACCCATGATAATGAGGTCACCGGGTTTAGTCTGTGGTGTTTTTATTTTCTTTAGTTCTTTCTCAACATCGAATTTGTCATCTTTGGTATCTTTTTCTTCGTCCCAAAACTTAACCAACTCTTTTTCGTTGAATCCTGCAAATTGAAGGGAGACCTAGATCAAATGACTTTAATTTTTCAAAATCCCATTCGCCGTCATTAATGTTGCTTTCAATAGCAATCTTGCGGCGTTCTTCATCTGAAAGTTTACGATCTGGAATCAATACGTTTACCTGCTTGATACCGAGTTGTATCAAAGCAGTTTTTCTTTGATTGCCTGAGATAATGGTGTTATCTGTATCAATGACAATCACACTGTGAAAACCACTTTGAATGATTTTTTCTTTTAATTTTTCCATTGCCACCCGTGAGATTTTTCTTGGGTTTTCTTTCCAAGGGAGTAAGTCTTTGACTTCTCGAACTCCTGTTGTCCATGAAAGTTTCGTCATACGATTTTATTAATCTTTAATAAAATGTATGGATATAGAAAAAGCCTATCCCACACACGAAACAGATGAAGCTCGAAATCTTCAAACTATTTCTTGCGCGGAATAGGCATGGCTTTGAAACGATACACTATTCTACTTTTTACTACGCAATATCAATTTTTATATTCTATTCCTCTATATTTTCTTTTTCAAATCCTCTTAATAATCTTTTTCCGTTTTTACTCTTAAGAAATTCGATTGTATCGTCTCCGGCAACCATAGGGATTCCATCTTTCGGCAATTGAATTAAGACTCTATAACCCTGAGATTGCTCTTTTTGAATCATTTTCAAAAAATCAGGATCTCTTTTGAGAAGCTCAAGAGCAAACGTCTTTCTATCTGAGGAAAACATGTCTCTGTTCATTGGGGAATAGATTCTGTCTGGTTGGTTTAATTTATTGAAAGCCTTTTTGAATCTTTTTACCAACGGAAGGAGTGGGTGTCTTTTTAGTTGTATGAAAAGCAATATCAGTGATCTCAATGATTTTGCACTTAATACCGTCTGTCCCTGTAAAAGGTTTTAATTGAAGTTCGTAAGGCATAAAGTGACTATATCAGAAGTGTTTGCAAAGAATCAAGCAAAGTTGTGTATATTGTGTGGATAAGTGGCTGTTTAAATATTTGACCAGTAAAATGTAAGTGATATAATTACGTTGTGGCCCTTCAGACCATACTCACAACTAAACAAAAAGAAACGCTGGAATTCCTAGAAGCCTCTATTAGAAAAAACGGTTTCTCCCCGCTGATTACAGAAATCAAGGAACACTTCAAGCTAAAATCTCTTCGGAGCGTAACCCAAAGATTGGACGCCTTAGAGAAAAAAGGTTTGATACGCCGAGATAGCTTTAAACACCGAGGAATTACAGTCGTTAATCACGACATCTTTTCTAAGAACCAGTTTCTAAAAATACCAGTCATTGCTTCTGTTGGCTGTGATGCAATGTCTGTTTATGCCCAAGAACAATTTGGAGAGTATTTGACTGTGGCTCCGAGTTTAGTTGGATCAAACAAAGAGGTTGTTGCCGTTAAGGCTATCGGAAACAGTATGATAGATGCCGGTATCTATAACGGTGATTATGTCCTGGTTGAGAAGACTGAATTTGTTGGAAATGGAGACAGGGTTGTTGCGATAATTGGTGATATGGCTGTTCTTAAAAGATTACAAACAACACAAGGTCTTGCTATACTCCACCCCGAAGCAAAAGGATATCAACCTATTGTTCTCGATGAAACTTCCAGAATCTTTGGAAAGTTTATACGCACAATTCCGACTGGACGTCCCGAAGACGACATCGAGTATGTGCATAATTTATAAATTAGTTCATAAATAATATGGCAAACTATCATGTGACTAATCCGAAAAATTCGGATGGTTGGAAAGTATTAAAAGCTGGTGCGGATCGAGCCGCAGCTATTGTTGGAACTCAAGCAGAAGCAGAAAAACTAGCAAAGGAGTTATCAGGCAAATCAGGAGGCGGTGAAGTGAGGATTCATAAACCTAACGGTGGTCCAATTAGAGACAGTGATACGGTTGCACCCGGAAAGGATCCAAACCCTCCCAGAGACAAGAAACACTAAGCCATGAAAAAGATAACTGGGACCAAAAAACCTATCAGCGGTACAAAGAAAAAGAAATCTAATAACAAAAGGGTTACCAAACTCAGAAAAGGATATGTTGTTGTAAGTAATAAAAGTTACGGAAATCTTTTGAAGGGTACGAGGATTTATTTCGAAGGTAAAAAGCCTAAGAATCTTGGAAATGACGGAAAGATCGGGTTTGGAAAACACATACTTGAAATACTGAAAAGGAAATTTGAAAATTTTCACTTAATCATAACCGCGGAAATTGATTCAATAACCGTAGAAAGAAAAATACACCGCGTAAAAATTTCCCAGAAAACATTTTCAAAAATGAATAGTGAGCTTTTCGATAGGGGTCGTGATATAAAGACCGATATCGTTTCGAGCATGTTCTCACGCATGCATCCTACACATTTTGAAGAAAGAGAAATAAATGCGTATGTTCCAGGAACACTGTCTAAGATTCTTGACCCAAATATTGTTACAAGACTTTCAATTTCCGACAAAGAGGCTATAAATACTTTTCTGCCAGAATTTATCTCTTCGGAATCTCTGAGTGCGGTTAACTTAATGAAAGCAACCACTCAAATAAAAAGCCTTAAAGAACTTGCCGTAGATTTGGAAAAACAAATAAATGCAGGACACACGGAATCTTGGTGGCAAACCTATATAAAGAAAAATATTCTTATAATCCAGCAGGGTTATATTCAGGCGATTGAAAAAATGAATATCGTGATCGGTAAGACAAAATTTCCAGACTTTTGTCTTATAACTCACGACAACTACTTGGATATTTTAGAAATAAAACGTCCTGATACACCTATACTTAAACACGACTCAGGCCGTAATAATTATTTTTGGGATTCTGAAATCGCGAAAGCCGTAATCCAGACAGAAAATTATATTGAAAATATTTCCAATAATGCAGCAGCTGTTCGTGGCTACATTTTAGATAATTACAAGATTAATATGAAGGTACTTCGTCCCCGCGGAATCATTTTGGCAGGAGATACTAAAAAATTTGTAGAACAGAAACAAAGTGATGATTTTCGTCTACTTTGTCTCTCAACAAAAAATATTATCTTTGTTACCTACGACGAACTTCTTGGTCGACTTCTAAATTACATAAAGATCTTAGAGGATCACATTAATTAATATTTTTATATGGTTACTTGTAAAAAATGTAATTCAATTAGTGTAAAAGTGTCAGATCTGAATTTCGCCACCGTTAAGCCAGAAGGTCAACCTGCTGCGAAAATAGGGCACACAAAGAAAGAATTTTACTGTCATTCCTGTGGTGAGATATGGATGTTTGATCTGGAATGTGAAAGACTTTATTTCGAGTATCTAGATTTAAAAAGAAAGACTATGATGTTTGTTCAAGATCTACGCAGCTTAAATAAGATTCCTCCGCCACACATAGAAAGTCATGACTTGATGAGAAGGAATGAACTAGCCAAGAAACTTGTGACTGGGTATAAACATATGTTAGATATTGACCCCGGTGAGTGGCACGAACTTGAGCAGGAAGCTCTAATTTAAGTCTTAGAAAAAGGTTACAGAGCAATGTAATTTTTAAGGGCTGATTCGTGTCACTTTTGTAACTTTTTGATGTGCTCGAGACGCGTCGAAAAATTCCGATTTTAGTGCTAAAATGACCTTACCCTGCAATGAGCTTCTTAGTTCTAACTCGAGACGGGGAGCCAGTTAGGACTGTCAGCCAGTTCTAGTACTAAATTAAACGGAGAAGCTATTGTAAAATATAGCTTTTTTCCGTCTACAGTCGGGTTCTGAAGTAGATAGTTCAAGAAAGCTCTTTTTTCAGCAGGTTCAGAACTTTTGAAAATCTGAAGTGCTCTTTGAGCGAGCTTTAGCACCGTATTTGCAGTCAAACAAAACTCTTTTTTAAAGCATAGAAAGTTATACCAGTCCAAACAGATATAAATCCTATAAATATAACCAATCCTGAAAATACATATGTAATAATACCAAGATGTAACGCAGTAATGAGGGTGGTTGCGGTGATCCATATAGTGCGAGCATCATTTGGAACCATTGCGAAAGTTCCATCGGGTTGTATTTTTTCTACTTTTGATGGCATTTCAGAGTACGTTTTTCCATCTGTTGTTTCAAGCACATGGTGTCGTATTATATCTGCTTGAGATTGTAAAGTTAGTGGACCTCTAACAGGAGTGTCAGGTATTGATGCATCTGATGGTGTTGTGATATTCTCCCTTGCAATAGTGTTATAAGTAAAAGAAATTCCCCAAATACCAGCAAGTATCAGCAAAACACCAGCAAATATTGCTAAAAACGAAGAAATACCAAGTAATTTTTTCATATACCCTAAATTATACACCAAAAGCTTAATAAATATACGTAGTATATCAACTTATTGTTTTCGAATTTTTAATTGCTGGCTAATAATTAACTCACCATCTTCTGCCCCACCAGCAACTTGTAGTGAAGTATAGAGATTTTGTTTCTCACCCTGAATAATCTGATAACCAGCTACATTTTTGTCACTCTTTATTGACCATCCATCGACACTTAAAGCTTCACGATACCATTCATGAATATTATTTTTACTATCAAAAGTGCTCAAACTAACAGAAGCATCTCGAGCCTTTTCTCCATCTATATCGTTTATGTTTTTTATATTTGCATTTGGATAAATAGGGAAACTAGAAAAATCTTGAGATAATACAATAATGGCTTCTTCGGAACTACTTGTATTCTCAATGTCATCAATATTTTTAGTTTTTGGTAAAACCAAAGCTATTAAAAGTATTCCACCAAAAGCCGCCGTACCCCAAAATATATTTTTATTCATAAATTTATTTTATATAAAAAACTTATTATCAGCAACATATAGCTAGTAGAAATAAGTACTTATTTTCATAATAAATTATGTTAATATAAAAATATGTTGAATTTAGATAATAAATGGAGTGAAGTTTTATTAAATTGGTTATTAGATCATGGTGTAAAGATAATACTAATTTTAATTTTAGCTTTTATACTAAAGTACATTAGTCGTGCATTTCTCGGTAATATTATTAGAAAAATGATTCGCTCTGGCGGATTTTCTTCAAAAGAGGCAGAAGAAAAAAGAGAAAATACAATAATAAGAATATTATCTGGAACTATCAATATTATTATTTTGATAATTACTATGCTAATTATCTTAAAAGAGATTGGGTTTGATATTGGACCCTTTCTTGCTGCGGCTGGGATTGTCGGATTAGCACTTGGTTTTGGTGGACAATACTTAATCAGAGATATAATTTCAGGACTTTTTATAATTTTAGAAAACCAATACAGAGTCGGAGATACTGTATGTTTCGATCAAACATGTGGAACAGTTGAAGATATAAGTTTACGGATGACTTCACTTCGTGACCTAGATGGTGCAGTTCACCACATCCCGCACGGAGAAATTAAAAGAGTTTCAAATCAAACAAAAGGATTTTCCGGAATAAATATAGATATTGGTGTTGGATATGAATCTGATCTAGAAAAAGTTATAGAAGTAGTAAATAATGTTGGTGAAAACATTTCAAATGATGAGTATTTCGGAAAACTGATTACAAAAGCACCTAAATTTCTAAGAGTAAATGATTTTGCTGATTCTTCTGTTGTTATAAAAATAACAGGAGAAACAATTCCTACAAAACAATGGGAAGTGGCTGGAGAATTAAGAAAAAGATTAAAAATTTCTTTTGATAAAAATGGTATTGAAATACCATTTCCACAAGTTGTTGTTCATCAAGCTAAAAAATAATTTTACCTGTGAGTGCAGCCAGACCAGCAACATGGTCGACGCTTCCCTTTCTTTAAATTTTCAAGAGCTATTCTGATTCTCTTTTTTCTTGTTTCAATTTTTTTTGCAGAAGTAATCCAACAAATCCACTCATTTCTTGCAAGAGGCGTAATATCTTCCCAAGTCAAAAGTGACTTTGTCGAAGAAGACAAAACTTCTTTAAAATCATTTGGAATTTTGTGCGTCAATCCACTAGAAATCATATCTTTAACTTAGATAAAAAATTAAAAATAAAAATATTGCCAAAATCAAAAATAAAGATATTTTATTAGTATTTTTCATAAAATTATTATACCAAAAACAGAGACTATCTTCATTTTGTGGCTTGTAATATAATGAAGCCCATGAAAAAACTACCGCAAATTCTCGCTTTTGGAATATTTGGAATAATGTGCTTTTTTGCCTTGTGGGCACCAGAAAAGCCTCTGGAGGCTGAAGTTATTGTTCACAGAACAGAAATTAAGAGAAACACATATCCGGCAAAAATTTCTATAGAAAGTATTGGTGTAAATGCCCCGATAGAATCTGTTGGTATTTTAGATGGTGCGATGGCGGTTCCGACTTTTGGTCATAATGTCGGATGGTATAGTTTAGGAACAAAACCAGGTGAACCAGGAAGCGCCGTTCTTGCTGGTCATGTAAACTGGAAACACGGAGAAGATGCGGTTTTCACAAATTTAAAAAATATACATTTGGGCGATACTGTTACGATTACAAATAATTACGGACAAAAAACTTTTTTTAAGGTTGTTGATATAAAAAGTGTTTCTTTATACGAAGACACAACAGAAATTTTTTCTTCAGCTGATGGAATTTCAAAACTTAATCTTATAACTTGCGATGGAACTTGGAATGATTTGTTAAACACTCACGATTCAAGACTTGTTGTTTTTACGGAGAGAGTTTATTAGGAAATTTAAAAGAGGCGCGGGCTTCGCCCGCGCCTCTTTTAAATTTAACCAAACTTTTATTTAACCGGTTTAAAACCTGTCTTTGGAAAAGCTGGATTTGCTGGAGCATTTTCTCCATTTGCAGATTCTCCAAGAATAGCGTCTGCGCCATCACCATCTGGACCACCTGTTCCTAAAATAACTTCTCCTGTAACTGGATCGATTTGTGGTTCATCTGTATCCATTTTTGATTTAGGTCGAGCAATAGCCACAATCGCGATTATAAGCACAGCAACGCCCAATATAATCAAAGCTGTTTTTGTATTCATAGAATAAACTAGAAATTATAATTATAATAAACTAACTCTTTACTATTTTTAAATAGCAGTCTCTTTATTATACACCCATTTAGTGCAAAAAACACTATTGACTTAGGACTATTTGCTTTGTGGTGGTCGCCAAAATATATTCTCGAGAATTCCCTGCCCAACCTTATAAACAACCTTCTGACCAAATCTAGAACCTTTTTGTTTACATTTTTCTAAAATATCTTTATCTTCAAATGCGCGAATATTTCCCGTATAAAAAGCGCCCATAACTTTTGCACCAAAATATAGAAAAACTCCACGAAGCCAAAAAGGTGGAAAAGCAAAGAAAAGAATCTTTTGCGCCCAAGATGGTGTGCCGCCAGAAACCAAAAAATATGTTCGAAGATGTCCAAGCTTCCCGACTGGCTGACCCAAACTATTTTTCCGCGAAAGATCGAGCGCAACAGGTCTTAACCTGTCAATAAAATTTTTCAAATGCGCTGGCACAGAAAAGTTATATGTCGGAGTAGCAATCACGAGGCCGTCGGCAGAAACCATTTTATCAATCAAATTCTTAAACAAAATTTCATTTTCTGTTGGACCATTACTATTTTCATAAGAATAATAATCTATCGGAATATCTCCAAGATAAATTTTCTCAATTTCAAGATTTTTAACTTCTTTTAAACCGACTATAAAATTGTCGAGCATCGTATCAGAATTTCTTCCACGAGAAGGAGAACATGATAAGGCTATTATTTTCATAGTCTAGATTATATCAGCAAGAAATAAACAATGATAGTGAAAATTTGCTATAATAAACGAGCTTTTTTGATTTTTAATTATGACTATATTAAATACTATAATACTTGGTTTTGTTGAAGGAATTACAGAATTCTTGCCCATTTCATCGACAGCCCATCTTTTAATAGCCGGAAAACTTCTACAAATCGGACAAACAGATTTTTTCAAATCTTTCATTATAATTATTCAACTTGGTGCAATACTTGCAGTTTTTTTGATTTATATTAAAAAAATTTTTGAAAGCAAAACTCTTTGGAAAAAAATAACAGTTGCCTGGATTCCAACAGCAGCTATCGGTTTTTTACTCTATCAAATTATAAAAAATATTTTATTTGAAAGTCTGGGCGTAATCGCCTTCGCAATGATAATCGGTGGAATTATTATCATGATTTTTGAAAAATTTTATAAAAACAAAAACAATTATATAGAAAAAGTTGAAGACATTTCTTACAAGAAAAGTTTTTGGATTGGGTTAATTCAGGCATTGGCGGTGGTGCCCGGAGTTTCAAGGTCTGGCGCGACGATAATAGGCGGAATGGGGCTTGGAGTATCTCGAAGTGCAATAGTTGAGTTTTCTTTTCTTCTTGCAATCCCAACAATAGCTGCAGCTTCTGGATACGATATTTTAAAATCGAACACAATAATAATAGATGGTCATTTGCTCGAATTATCTATTGGTTTTATTATCGCTTTTATTTCTGCATACCTGGCAACCAAATTTTTCATAAAATTTATTAAAAATCACTCTTTTACATCTTTTGCGATTTACAGGATAATTGCCGGAATAATAATCCTCTTTTTTATTCGGTAATTGACTAGTGTTTTAAAAAGTGCTTAAATAGACCTATCAAATTTGACCTGTAAGAGAAACGAAGTCGGGTTTAAAACTACAGCCATCGGTTTGATATTTTAGAAGCGTAGTTTCTCTTATAGAGTATGCAAACAGGTACAATCGCAAGAGTTACTGATAAAGGATTTGGTTTTATTAAGCCAGATCAAGAATCAGCAAAAGATCTATTCTTTCACGCAACAAATCTTGTTGACGTAGAATTCAATAGTCTACGAGAAGGAGACAGAGTTCAATTCGAAATGGAACAAGGTCCAAAAGGTCCTAACGCCGTTAACGTAAGTCGAATCTAATCCTAAAGAAAAACCCCGAAAGGGGTTTTTCTTTTTGTCTTTTTAAAAAATCTTTAAAGTAGTTCTTCTTGAAGCTTCACACTTCCCTCTTTTGGAACAATTTTAAATTTTTTCTGTCCAAGTTTTTGTCCGCGTTCTGTTTCAACAACAACCCTCCAAGTACCGTTGGTTAAACTTCTTTTAAAAGAATATCCGCGAAAACCGTCATCTCGCCCTCCAGAAACACCGAGCTTAATTTTACTAGAATCAATCCACTCTTTTTTAACTTCATCAAAATACTGCCATTGATGATAGATATCTGTA
>JAWKSM010000003.1:0-90081 GCA_041389065.1 Minisyncoccota bacterium | reverse complement strand
CTGCCGAAGAAAAAGCTGAACTTCGAGAGGGAAGCGATGGGATTTCTGATTTAATACAAAAAAGTTACAAGCTTTTGGGCTTAATGACTTATTTCACAACAGGTGAAGAAGAGACACGTGCCTGGACTGTGAAAGTTGGTTCGACTGGACCTGAAGCTGGGGCTGCAATTCACACAGATTTTAAGACAAAATACATTAGAGCACAGGTTATAAATTGGAAAGACTTACTTGATTCCGGATCTATGTCAAACGCCAGAGCGAAAGGACTAATCAGAACAGAAGGAAAAGAATATATTGTGAAAGATGGAGATGTTATTGAGTTTATGGTTTAATTTTAAAATCTTATAAAAAATGCTTGAAAAAAATTTTTTAGAGAAAAAAGACAACAGTGATTTAGAGGCTAAACGTGTCATTGAATATTATTTTAGACCAAGACTTACTCACGATTTGTCTCAAGATATGACCGAAAATAATCAGTTTGATTTAGATAATTTTAGAGCATCGCATAATGATTGGACACCAGATGAGAATTATTATTTTAGTGTTCCTAAAAAGGGCGAAGATAAAAAATTTTCTGGGGTGGAAGGTCTAAATGTTGGTTGGAAAATACATCTCAACTCTTCACCAGAAAATGTAAATACTATATTTGAGTATCTAAAAAATAATAAATATCTATTTAAGTATCTTGCGGGTGGTGAACCAGTAGATGGTAAAGTTTTTACTTTGTATATCGGAGATCATTCTTTAACTAAAAAATTATCCAAAGAGATTAGTGTAGACTTGTCAACATATCTTGCAAGGCCAATAGACCATACAGAAATAGAATTTGATAGAGGTGTTGTGGGTCGCTTTGTTGGACCAAAACAAAATGGATTTCATCAATATGGAACTTGTGGATTTTCTCTTTTGAATGCTGATATGGCGAATAATATTTACGATAAAAAAGAAGATAATTTAGATTCAGAAATAAGAGCTTTTAATATTTTGAAAAATTTATACGGAGAAAGGTTTTTTGAGATTAAAGATTAGTTTTATTAAAAGAAAGAAGGTGGGGCGCCGTAGGCGCCCCACCTTTTTCGTTCCAGGTCTTCTCACGAAGAGAAGACTCCCAGTAACCACGTGAAGGGGAAGATGATGAACCTTCCGATCTTCACGGTGTTCCGCCTCAAAGCCCCTCTGTCAAACCCGTGAAGGGTTTTGACTTGGGAGCTCTGGGAATTTCCGCCTTTTGGTTTTCGCCATGCTGTGTTCCGTTTTGCTGTATATTACATAATATTTATATTTTGTCAAGTATTTTGTGTTTGTTTTTAATTATTTTATAGGGGCGCGGGCGAAGCCCTGCCTATAAAATCCCAAAAATAATTGTTATAAAGCCCAAATTTGCTATAATATTCCCATGATATTACATATTTTGGTAAGCAATTCTTCAAAATCCAATAAGGAGAAACAATAATCGCGATAAATCCTGTTAGCAAAGATTCAAAAGAATTTAATAAAGCAAAATTTGGTTCACAAGTTGTTATTTCAACAACAAACCATCCAGATTTCAACGGAATAGAATCAGCAACTTTTGGTGACACAGCACCTTTTGTTATAAACGGTCCGGGAGAATATGAAGTTGGAAATGTTTTTGTAAAAGGATTTTTATCTTCTGCAAAATTGATAAGAAAAAATACGTAAACACCATCTACCTGATTAAAATCGAAGACATAAATATTTGTTTCCTTGGTCCTTTGGACAGCAAAGAATCTCTTTCAAAAGATTTGGGTGAAGAAATCGACGAACCAGATATTATTTTTGTTCCGATAAATGGCGATTCTACAATCGACGCCACAACAGCCGTGAAAATTGCAAACTCTTTCAATGCAAAAATGGTTATCCCGATGGATTACGACAAAGACAGTATAAAAACATTTATAAAAGAAACTGGTTCAGAAGATGTAAAACCTGTCGACAACTAACACTCAAGAAAAAAAGATTTTACGACCGGAAAAATTACTGTTGCTCTTTTAGATTTTTAAAATGGCTAGCTTTATAAACAATTTAAGACAAAGACCAAAGAGATGTTCGAAACAAAATCGCAATCATCTCGGCAATGTCCCTAACGTTTATAATAGTAGGAATCCTGGCTCTTGGTTGTAAAAACGAAAAAGACAAATGAAGATATAAACAAAAGATCAGCCAGTGAAGATTTAAACCACTAATGATGATTTTCAGCGGATTTAAAGATGGGTTTCAGAATCAAAAGCAAATATTGGTAATGAAGAAAGATAGAATTAAAATATATGGCAAAGAAAGCAAAAGATTTACCAGAAGGTGTAAGAGAGACAAGATAATAGCATCAAACATTGTTACCGAAATGAAAGATTCGTATCTTTCATATGCCATGTCTGTTATTACATCTCGTGCGCTTCCAGATATTCGTGACGGGCTAAAGCCAGTACATGAAGAATTTTGTTTTTCCAATGCATAAGCTTGGGGTTACTTCAAGTGCAAAATTCGTAAAGTCAGCTCGTATAGTCGGAGATGTTATCGGTAAATATCACCCTCACGGTGACTCTTCTGTTTATGACGCGATGTTAAACACAGTTCAAGATTTTTCTTTCAGATATCCTTTGGTTATTGGTCAGGGAAACTTTGGTTCAATCGACGGCGATTCGGCTGCGGCGATGCGTTATACCGAAGCAAAAATGTCAAAATTTTCTGGTGAACTTTTAAAAGACATTGAAAAAGACACAGTTGATTTTCGTCAAACTTCGATGACACGTTAAAAGAGCCATCTGTTTTGCCGGCTGCAATTCCGAACCTTCTTTTAAATGGAACTTTGGGTATTGCTGTGGGTATGGCGACAAAAATCCCTCCTCACAATCTAACAGAAGTTGTCGATGGGTTTGCATCTTATCGATAATCCAAAAGCAACAACAGAAGAGCTCGCGGAATTTGTTCTAGCGCCGGACTTTCCAACAGGTGGTTTGATTTATAACAAAAAAGATATTGTCGCGGCGTATTCAACTGGGCGCGGTGGTGTTGTTTGTCGAGGTGAAGCTATGAAATTGTAGAAGCAAAAGTTGGTCAATCACAAATTGTTATAACCTCAATACCTTATCAAGTAAACAAAGCAATTTGATTACTCAAATTGCAGATTTGTTTAGAGATAAAAAAATCCAAGGTCTAAAAGACCTGCGAGACGATCTACAACAGATATTCAGATCATTATTGATTTTAAAAAGCACAGCTCATCCACAAAAGTTTTAAATGCTTTGTATAAAAATACGCAGCAGACAAAACTTCAACTTTAACATGGTTGCCTTGGTTGATGGAGTTCCGCAAACTCTTTCTCTTAAGATTTTCTTTCTGAATTTATTTCTCACAGACAAGTTGTTGTTGTAAGAAGAGCAAAATTTGATCTTGCAAAAGCAGAAGCTCGAGCGCACATTTTTGGAAGGTCTAAAAATCGCCTTGATCATATTGAACAAGTTATCAAAACAATTCGCGCATCTAAAGACAAAAGAAGAAGCAAAAGTAAATTTGATGAAAAAGTTCAAGTTTTCTGATCTTCAAGCGACAGCGATTTTTTGGATATGCGACTTCAGAAACTTGCTGGACTTGAGCGAAAAGAAATCGAAGATGAACTAAAAGAAAAACTTACACTTATAAAATATTTGAAAGATTTGCTTGCGAGTCCAAGAAAATTTTGAGCTTGATTTCTGATGAGTTGAAGAAATTAAAGAAAAATACGGAGACGCCAGAAGAACAAGAGTTATAAAGGTGGAGTAAAATCTATTTCTGACGAAGATTTGATTCAGAAAAAGATTCTGTTCTTGTTATACTTTGGGTGGATATGTGAAAAGAACTGATCCAACAGAATATCGCTCACAAAAGCCAATGGCGGTGTTGGTGTTGTCGATTTGGGAAACAAAAAGAAGAAGATGTTATTACTCATCTTTTAGGAATACTTCGACTCGCAGTGACTTGCTTTCTTCACAAATCTTGGAAAAGCTATCAAATAAAAATGTTTTGAAATTCAGAAGGAAGACGCGCAACAAAAAGGAAAATCTATTATGAATTTCCTTTCTCTTAGTGCTGATGAAAGTAACATCTATTGTTGCGATGGATAAAGACAAAAAAGCAAACGGTGAATTTTTGCTTTTGGTTACAAGACAGGGTGTTGCGAAAAAGGTTTCAGCAGAAAGCTTTAAAGAAGTTCGACGAAGTGGTTTGATTGCAATCAAGCTTGGCGCTGGAGACAGCGAGCTTTATTCAGCAAATTTCCTTGGAAAAACAGACGATGTCATTGTGGCTACGAAAAAAGGTCAATCAATAAGATTTAAGTTCTGATGTTAGAGAAATGGAGTCGCAGTATAGCAGTGTTCTGGAATGAAACTTGGTAAAGACGATATTGTTGGAGTCGGTGTTATTTCAAAAGATACAAAAGATGCGACACTTCTTGTTATGTCTGAAAATGGTTGGAAAGAGAACGATATTTCTGAATATAAAACTCAAAGCGTGGTGGAAGTGGAATAAAAACCGCAAAAGTTACGGCAAAAACAGGTGAGCTTGTTGTTGCAGAGTTTGATTACACCAGATTTGTCAGAAATAATTGCGATTTCTAAAAAAGGTCAAGTTATAAAAACTGATATTGAATCCAATCTCTGTTTTGGGAAGACAAACTCAAGGTGTAAAAATTATGAAGCCAAGAGCGGGGGATAGCTTGGCATCGCTTACTTGTTTGTAGGTTTTTGAGGATAAATAAAAAGGGGCGGCGGGCTTCGCCCGCTATACTTTCTTTACAAAACTTCTTCACAACAAAACTACTTTATTTTGTTCATTGTTATATAATATATTTATATGGTTTTTAATTTTTCAAATCCAGAAAATAATATAAAATTTCTTTCTCTAAAAGAGGGTGACGTGGTGGCGGATTTTGGATCAGGTTCTGGTCACTACGTTTTACCAATCTCAGAAGAAGTTGGAGAATCTGGAAAAGTTTACGCTATTGATATTCAAAAAGATTTGCTCGCAAAATTAAACAAAGAATGCACTGAAAGACATTTAACAAATATTGAAATGATTTGGGGAAATGTCGAAAAAGTTGGTGGTTCAAAATTACGAAACGAAAGTCTTGACGTTCTTGTAGCTTCAAATATTTTGTTTCAAGTAGAAGACAAAAAGTCTTTTGTAAAAGAATGTTTTCGCACGCTTAAAAAAGGCGGAAAAATTCTAGTTGTGGATTGGTCAGAATCTTTTGGTGGAATTGGTCCACAACCAAAATATGTTATTTTAGAAAATTCTGCTGAAGAACTTTTCACTTCTGAAGGATTTTTACTAAAAGAGTCTATTCCAGCTGGCGCCCATCACTACGGTCTTTTGTTTATAAAGCAATAAATACCCTGAAATTACTTCTTATTTTTATTGTTTTACCTTAAAATATAAGAGATGAAAAACTTTCAAATTATTCTACTTGTTGTGTTTGGTCTTTTTGGAGGACTTGCAGCAGCTTTTTTCTCTGGAGCGATAGAATTGCCTCAAAAAGCATCACAAAGTCCAACTGGTGGTGCCGCTGGATCTGTTACCATGTGGGGAACAATCCCAAAAAGTCAGCTTCGTGACACAATAGATTTTTTCAACAACCAAAGTGGTGGAAATTTAACTTTGAATTATATTGAAAAAAATCCAGCAACATATGAAAAAGACTTGTTAGACTCTTTTGCTTTTGGTGGAACGCCAGACATTTTCATGCTTTCAAATAGTCTGATAAATCTGTATTCAGAAAAAGTTGTAATCCTTATCAAAGGTTTCTCTGAAAAGAATGTTCGCTGATACAACACATCCAAGCTGCTGAAGTTTTTAAAACTGAAGTCGGAATACTTGGTTTTCCAATTTTGTCAGATCCTCTTGTAATGTTTTACAACAAAGACCATTTTGACTCTGCGGCGGCAGTAACTCTTCCTCCAAAACTTTGGAAAGATTTTTCTACTTTGATCCCAACCCTTACAGAAAAAAACGAACTTCTTGAAATTAAAAAAGAAGTGGTGTTGCTCTGGGTGAAGCAAAAAATATAAAAAACTTTAAAGAAATACTTTTGGCGATGAATATTCAGCTTGGAAACAATGTTGTTGTTAGAGATTACACAAAATCTTCTTACGTTCCAGTTTTTTCAAGTAAATCATTAATCTCTGCAAAACCAGCTGAAGAAACTTTAAAATTTTTCCTTGAATTTTCAAACCCTCTAAAGTCCGTCTATTCTTGGAACAAAAGCCTTCCTTTTCTCTAACAGCTTTTGTTGGTGGTGACGTTTCAATTTATTTTGGTTTTGCAAGTGAAATTTCTTTAATTCAAAAAATGAATCCAAATTTAAATTTTGATATTGCTCAAATCCCACAAGTTGAAGGTTCTGGAACAACTTTAACTTATTCAAATGTTTACGCATTGGCAATTCCAAAAACAACAAGAAATTTTCAAGGTGCTTTTTATGTAGCAAGTCAGATTGCAAACGGACCTCTTGCTGGACCGGTTTCTTTGGTTTCTGGACTTTCACCAATTCGAAGAGATTTACTTTTACCAACACTCTCACTTACAAAATTTACCGATGTTTACTATAAGGCCGCTATAGCTTCTCGTTCTTGGATTGACCCAAGTTATTCTGAATCAAACAGAATTTTTACAGATATGATCGAAAATGTTATTTCGGGTCTTAAAAATTTTGGTTCTTCTGTCGCTGATACAAATACAGAATTAAGCTTTTTTTTACTTGCAAAATAATGAATTTAGATAGCATAAAAAAATATTTGTTAATTTTGGCAGCAGCACTTCCTGTTTTTGTCGGTGCGCAAACTTTCAGTACTGAAATATACAATATTAATTGGCACACACCGCCTTTTCCTTGGGTTAATCCATCTCCCGGCTGTGTAGAATGTGCAACCGACACATCTATCACCGTTTCTGGAACAATAGAACACACAAATCAAAGCCCAGCACCATATCAATTCCAAATCGAATATGGCTATCCTGGTTTTGGTGCTGTCGCAGGAACAACTAGCACTCTAATGGATGGCTGGGAAGTTATGGGCACAGGACCACTTTTAAATTCAGCCGAATATTTAGATAATCAAAATCGTTTTGGAATAAATGTTATAAACCTTAAACCTTCACAGTATTACTATTTTGATATTGTTGAATGGAATACTGCAGGAAATGCTGGAGAGCCACTTCATGATTATTATATTGCAAGAACAAAAAAACCCGAGGTTATAAATATTAATTTCTCTACTTTTGATAACGGCTCAAGCACTCTTTCGGGGTCTATTAGCTTGGTTTCAAACTATGCACCTGGTGTGATTTCAGGCATGCCTGTGGGTGTATATATTCTTTCAGCGCCATCGACAGGTGATACTGTTAACGAAAACGCTGTACTATATGCCTTTTCAACAGTTGTTGGTTCAAATGGATCTTTTTCAATGCCTATAACTGGACTTGAGTTAAATCAACAATATTACGTTCAACTTGTAAATGAAGCTTCTGGTTTGCCTCTCATGGATAGTATTTCTTTCATGTTCGATGATCAAAATACTCCCACAACAACCAGTCCGCCAGGTGGAAACGGCACAACTCTTCCAGAATCTCCAAATGAATTTGAAAACGGTATTGTGAACTGTGACGGGATAAACGTTGCTTGTGATTTTCAAAAACTTCTTGAGCTGGTAAACAGAGCTATAAGATTTTTAATCTTCGTTATCGGAATTCCAATAGTAACGCTTAGTTTTGTTTATGCTGGATTTTTACTTGTTACGAGTGGTGGAAACCCAAGCAAAAAAGACGATGCAAAAAAAGTCGTGACAAACGCCGTTATTGGCCTTGTTATTCTTTTGGCGGCATGGTTGATAGTCAGAACAGTGCTATTTGTTTTTGGATATTCTGGACCACTTCTTGGAATTTTAGGTGCTCAATAAATATATGATTAAAAATATAATTTCAAAATTTATTTATATAACAGTGTTCGCCTTAGCAGGAATGTTTTTCTTTAGCGCTGAACCAGTTCATGCTGATTGTGAAGTTAACTCAGCACTTTTTAGAGTTGTCGACGCAAATGGAAATCCAACACTTATTTCTCCAACAACTTGGTATAACGACGCAAATCCACCTTTTGTGTACATAGATTTTCAAACAACCGGTTGTGTTATGGGAGATAATACATTTGAGCTTAGTATTACAGAGTATGATGTCGACGAAGATACAAACCCTGTAGACTGGTTGGGTGTTCCAGCCCTAATAGACATTGAAGGTTTTGGTCCAGTTGCATCTTTAGATGATGACGATGTAAGTACTTTCGATAATTTGCCTATTAATGTTTTACCTTCTTCTCCAAATTTTACGATCGTTCTTAAGGCCGGTGATGCTGAGTGCGAGACGTTATATACACCAAACTGCAGATTTTATATAAGAATAAACGACGATGTTTTGGGCGGAGTTTCAAACTTTAATCAAACTTCAAATCTAAAATATAATTGTTCTGTAAATGAGTGTGATGATAGAAATTGGCAATATGTAACTCAAATTACATATCAATCAACCTGGCCAGCAGATTTAACTCAGCAAAATTCTACAACAAATAATAGTGGCGCCAACACCAATCCTATAGGAATATCCGGTGAAGAAATCGACATAAATATTCAAAATCCAATAGGGGATAGCAATATGACTTTGGTTAGTTTTATTGAAAAGGTGATCACTTTCGCAATTAAAATTGGTATTCCAATTATTGCAATTGCAATTATTTATTCTGGTCTTTTATTTGTGACCGCAAGAGGGGATACAGCCCAACTTGAAACTGCGCGAAATGCTTTCACCTATGCTGTTATCGGTGGTGCGATACTTCTTGGCGCTTGGATTTTTGCAAAACTTATAAAAGAAACAATAGAAAGTATTGCTATGATTAGTCATTATCTTGTTTAAATATGAAGTTTTTTTATAAAATTTTAATAATACCAATCTTCGTTCTTCTATTTCCATCTTTTTCATATGCTCAATCAGCATCTTTTTCTGTAGGACCAAATGCTGTTTTTGAAGAGGATAGTGGTCAAATAACCGCCGATGTTTCAGGCAATCTTTCTTTAGAGAGTGTAAATATTCAAGACGTAGGCGTTTTCTTTAATGTTTACGACACTCCGCCGCCAGATATAAATGATCCAAATATTTCATTTAATAACTGGTTTCTGGGCCACCAAGATCCAACTTTAAACAACTTCTCATCTTCTAATAGTTTTTTTGGTACTATTTCTGGTTCATCTCAGCAATTTTTGCCAGGCACAAATTATTATTTCCTTTTCAGACTTGCGCCACAAACTGTAAACTTATTTCCTACAACTTCAGTTCTTGTAACTTCAGTCTCTCCAGGGCAGCCAGGAGGCAACAACAACCCTCCGTCTGATGGTGGAAACAACAATCCACCAACAGATGGAAATAATAACCCAGGAGGGGGTAATGCAACAGATCCAAACGGCACCGCAACAACTGCTGGCTGGCCACAGGCTGTTTTTCAAAACCCGCTCAATGTTACTGATTTAAACGGTTTTGTAATTGGACTTTTAAATGCTTTACTTAAGATAGGAATTCCGGTGATGGTAATATTCTTGGTTTATTCTGGGCTTAGACTTGTTATGGCTCGAGGAAATGAAAAAGAGCTAGAGTCCGCAAAAACAAACTTGCTCTGGGTTGTGGTCGGAGTTTTGATACTGCTCAGCGCTTGGACGATAGTAAAAGTTTTAAAGGGAACATTTGACGAGTTGAATTTGGTTTACGTACAAACAATTATTAATTTTATTAGTTAGTTAAAATATGAAGATAAAAAATTTTTTATTACAAATTATTATGGTGGTTGCGGTGAGTATGCCTTTTGCAAATTTTGCTTTGGCGCAGCCAGTTGTTAATGTTAATTACAATACAAGTAATAACACAAATGGTTGCCCTGCTGATATTGGAAGTGTTGCAGATATTTTTGATCTAGCTGTTTGTATTTTAAAAAAATCTGTTTGGCCACTTCTAATATCTATATCCGTGATCGTGTTTATTGTCGGTGTTATAAAATATATTAGTAAAGGAGATGACAGTTCGGCCAGAGAAGAGGGAACCAATCTGATAATATATGGATTAGTAGGTCTTTTTGTGATTGTTTCTGTTTGGGGTCTTGTGGGGGTTTTACAGGGAACTTTTGGAATAGGCAACACTACCTTTATTCCACAGCTTCAAGAGTCGCAATAGTTGACTAGGTGGTATAATATATTCAGCCCTAAAGCTTATTTAGGTCGCATATTATTAGATTATTTTTTATAAATTTTTATATCTATGAATAGATTAATAAAAACTTTTGGAGTAGTTGGCTTATTAGCTTCTCCGTTGATGACGCTTGCTCAAAATGAACCCGTTGTTCCAGGTGGTACAAATATTGGAGGTCCTACAGTGTTTAATATATTAGCGGTGGTGGGTGGAATCTTAAATATTGTTATTCCAATTTTGATTACTCTTGCAGTTATATATGTTATTGCTGGTGTTATTAAATATGTAACAGCAAGTGATAATGAAAAACAAGCAGAGGGTAGAACAATGATTATCTCAGGTATTGTAGGTCTTTTCGTAATCGTTTCTATCTGGGGGCTTGTTGCAATACTTAACTCTACATTCGGTGTTAACCAAGGGGGAACCAGTGTTCAAAACTCAAGTTCTTGTATTATTGTTGGGGTCGATCCTCTTACCGGAGCAACCCAATGGAATGAACCTAACTGTCCTTAATACGTAATATGTGGCCATTCATTTTTACTGCTTACGCATCTGTTGATGATACGATACGAAAGGTTAATAAAGTACTTATTAACCCTCTTATCACCCTCATGTTTGCCATTGCGGCCATCTACTTTGTCTACGGTGTATTTGAATTCATTCGAGATTCAAGTAGTGCTGATGGCAGGGAGAAAGGTAAACAGCATATAATTTGGGGATTAATAGGTATGGCTATTATGGGATCTGTATTTTTCATAATGCAACTCATATTAGGAACCTTGGGTATAGAAAATCAAATCAATCCACAGACCGGAGAAGTAAATCTTCCGTCACTAGGAGAGTAAAAACAAAAACCGCCTTCGGGCGGTTTTTGTTTTGTCTTAAAATGAAAAGTTTAAAAATAAATAAAAGAAAAAGGCCCGCCCTGTGGGGCGAGCCTTCTGTGTCGTTATACTGCTTTGCTGGAGCAGTGTGCCAAACCACATCAGTGTTTAACCACTTTTGTGACTACGGTCGCTTCTTTATCTTTGGAATTGCTTCCAGATATAAAGTGTATACCTCCAGTACAGTCTTCCAGTAGTCAGAACTGAGCTTCTGGTTGGTGTAGGTAAACGATGGAGTGAAATCGCTGGGCTGATATGAACCGTCGGGTGTCATCTTAAGAGGTACCACGACGAGCTCAACTCCTGGTGGAACCAGGAAGCCCTCGAGCCTACCCATGTCTGCTTTCTGAGGGTATTGATACCGGTCGAGTTTAGACTTGTCACCGCCTTTCGGGAGTTTCGATACCTTCAGCCCTGTGCCGTCGGCTATCATCATTCCTTTGTGCATGTGACCACTGTCCTTCATCTCATACCAGGCCCACCAGCAGAAGATTGCTAATCCTGCTGTTAAGCACGCGACACCAAGACGTGACAACGGCCAGAAGATCATGGACCCTCCGCCCGAAGCTTTCTTTGATGGCGCCACATCGCTGCTCTTTACCCCTCTATTTTTCACAATTGTGAATACAGAGGCTACCACGACAAGCGTTAATACCGCTATGCCGATGATGAAGAAGGTAATCATGATCTCTTTTTCTTTTCTTGTTGCTTGTTTTGATCACCCTTTTTTTCTTTTGGGCTAACAGCGCCGACCGTTACTGCTGGCGTTGGACCTGGTTGCCCAGAGTTTGGTCCGCCAAAGCTCAGCGTTAGGAATTCACCTTGAAACTTCTCTCCTGCAAATCTTGCAGCGTCGGTTCTACCACGCCTTTCAAGTTCTGCAAGAACTATATTCGGGTCTCCTTTTGCTTCTTTCATGATAGTGCGTAGCACCGCGGCATCTCCATGAGCATTCAGCTCCTTAACCCTCTTGCTTCCTTCAGCATTAATGATGTTAGCTTCCGCCTTCATCTTTTCTCTTTGGGATGCAAGTAGGTCTTGTTCAGATTCCGGATCCAGGAAATGGTCCACCAGATCGACGTTTGTGATCCTGATACCGTACTTGGCTAGAGCTCCGTTTGCCATTTCCTTGAACTTATCGCCAAACTTCGTATCCGCGTTGCCATCGTTTCCTTCAACAGTAGCCTTAATGATCTGCTCGTAAGTGAACTTTGCAGTTATCTCCCGAGCAACACTTTGAAGCGTTTCATTGAGGTGTTGCATAAAATTCACAACACCTGCAGCTTCTTGTATTCGCATTATTGCGAGATACGGGTTATAGATCTCAAAGTCTACTGACAGTATTTCAGTAACCAGGGCAACAAGGTTGGTCGTTTCTCCTATCTTGCATTGACCGTTTCGGTCTCCCATAGTTTCAACAGGCCTGGTTTGGAATGCATGCTTTAGAGATCTGGGCACACCTCGGTATTCAACCGTGACCGTGTCAATGAAGTACTGAATTGCATCTTTCGGGTTGGTGGGTCTAATAACATCAAGCCTGTTCAAGGGTACGTAGACCTTCTTTGCTTGCGCTATTGGCCACACACCGACCTCGAATGTTCCAGTGGTTTTTTCCCACCATGTCATCTTGGTCGGTCTTTCGACGATTTCCCATTTATTTACAGGATCACGTCCACCTCGAAAGCTGTGAGTATCAGAACGTAACTTCATTCCGGCGAAGCTTCCGTTGTTCTCCTGTATCAGAAAATGGTCATTTAGAAGCCATCCTCTGAAAATGTAACCCCTTGAAAGGGCTACAGGTGCAAGAAATACTGCCACTACTAGCAGTATTAAAAAAACTAATGTTAGCAGGGCTTCCATGGTCTATGTAGTTTGGTTGTTTTGTGAATGAACAGACTTCTTTCGTCGCCGTGGGCGAGTACTCCTAGTCTTCTATTATATTATATCACAAAATATACGTATTTGTCAAGTTAAAATACGTTGAAAATAAAGGGTTAAATTAAAATTTCTTATAAAATAAATACGTTAACTGTCAAAAAAATATATGAAATTGTATCGATATATCGATACAATTTCATATATTTTTTTGACAAGATAATAAATTTTAGTATTAAGTAATATCCTAATTATGTCGATATATCGACATAATTAGGTTATAATAAAAATATGCCCCATGTCTCGAAAAATAAAATAAATGAAAAATTGATGAAAAAGATGAAGAAGGATTTACTTTTTGCTTTGACTAGATCCGATAACAAGAATTTTTTAATACAAGAACTTTTTACAGAGACGGAGTTTGTTATGCTTGCGAAAAGGCTCGCGATTATTATTTTGATAACAAAAGGTTTTTCAAGATATCGTATCTCTAAAAATTTAAAAGTTAGCACATCTACGGTTCTGAGGTTTCAAGAAGATATTGCATTGGGTAAGTATAATATGATTAAAAATTTAGCCTTATCTAAGAAAAAAGAAGATGTTAAAGTTATTAAAATATTAGAAAAGATTTTGCTTGCAGGTATGCCAGCATATGCTGGAAAAGGGAGGTGGGCTTGGTTGAACGATATGGATAAAAAAAGATAAAAATTCTATCGATATATCGATAGAATTGGGAAAGATTAAATTTTGGGAAAAAGACAAGACAAAATTAAAAAGATATGTTAATATCCTTTTGTCACCCGACAATGCCCAGGTGGCGTAATTGGTAGCCGCGTTGGTCTTAGGAACCAATGGAGCAATCCGTGGAGGTTCGAGTCCTCTCCTGGGCACAACAGAACTTTGTTTTGTAATTTTAGCTACCTCTCGTAGCTCAGTTGGTAGAGCAGCTCCCTCTTAAGGAGACGGTCGTAGGTTCGATCCCTACCGAGAGGACCACAATATAAATAACCGGATGGCGCAAATTAAATACAGAGGTATACGCGGCGGGATATTTTTTGATAGTATTTAAATGTTGATTAAAAAATAAATAATAGTTACATGCCCGGATGGCGGAATTGGTATACGCGCACGACTTAAAATCGTGTCTCGAAAGGGATGTGGGTTCGACCCCCACTCTGGGCACATAAAATATTTAAATAAAAAGAATGCAAATTATGTCGATATATCGACACAATTTGCGCTCTTTTTATTATCCTATTTAAGACATCTTTTTGAGGCTGGGACGGGAATTGAACCCGTGCATGGCGGTTTTGCAGACCGCAGCGTTACCACTTCGCCACCCAGCCGATTATTTAATTTTACACAAACTTTCTAAACTTCCTACTCTAGCGTGGTTTTTATCCGCTAAGGTTTTGTGTAAGGTGAACTTTATCCTACGCGAAAATTTCGATGCCGGTCGAAATAAAACCTCGGGGTATATTTTACCCTAAACCTTCTTCTAAAAGTAGGTCGTGAATTTTTTGTCTGTTTTTTTCTCCCATGTCAATTTCAATATCAACAAAAGGAATCACTCTAAGATTCATTTTTTTCTTTATTTCATTTTTTATTTCACTTCTTTTTCTTTTACAAAAATCTAAAGCTGCCTTCTCTTTATTTTCAGGCAAAACAGAAATTAAAATTTTCGCATTCTTTAAATCAGGAGAAACGTCGACAGATGTAACCGTGATTAAAGAAAGATTGTTTCCTTCTTTTTCAAGAAAGTTTGCCACAACCTCTTTTATCTCGTTATTTACTTTTTCTTTTCTAAAAGACATATTACTTAGATACAACTTCAAAAGATTCGATAATATCGCCAGGCAAAAGATCTCCTTTTGCTTCTATTATACAACCAAATTCAAGTCCTTCTTTTACTTCAGAAACTTCACTTCTATTTTGTTGCAATCCTTCAATTTTTGCCCGCATTACTTCTTCTTCGTTTCTCATTATTCTAACGTGTGCACCTTTTTTGATTGAACCTTCAATAACTCTTCCGCCGATCAGTTGACTGTTTTTTGTTTTTGAAAAAAACTTAAGAACTTTTACTTTTCCTTTTATTTCATAAACATCTTTTTTAGGTTTTCTTTTTTCAAATTCGTTTTTTAGCCAATCCGTAAGTTCGTAGATAATACTAAATGTTTTTATTGTCGCGCCGATTTGTTCGTTTGCATCCATTGCAGTTCTTTCTGTTTTTACGTTAAATCCAATTATTATCACACCTTTGTCGGCGTTAGCAAAAGTCAGATCAGATTCAGTAATATCACCAACACCTTTTCGAATAATTTTAAAACAGGTGTCATCGCAAACAATATTTTTAATTTCTGCTTCAATTGCTTCGCCAGTTCCAGCAACATCTGTTTTTAGAATAACAGGAATCATATTTTCTCTAACATGATTTTCTCCAGAGTTATTTTCTCCGTGTAGGTCTTTCATTTCTTCGATAAAGTTTTCAGCTTCTTTTTTTGTTTGGAAAGAATAGAAAGTTTCTCCAATTCTTGGAATTTTTGTTAAGCCAAGAATTTTTAAAGAAGAAGAAAAGCCAGTTACGCGGATTGGGGAAGAGAACATTGCCTCATCAACACTTTTTCCGTGAGAATCTTCAAAAATCTTTGTTGCAGAAATAGAATCGTTCACAACAACATACATTCCACGTTTTAAAACTCCATCTTTGATAACAAGAGATGCCGAGATTCCTCTTTTTTCGTCCATGTCAGATTCAATAACCAAACCTGTTGCATTTTTGTTCTTGTCTCCAACAAGTTCTTCAAGTTCTGCAGTCAGCAAAATAGTTTCAAGAAGGTTGTCTATACCGGTTCCGTTTTTTGCAGAAATTTCCACGCATGAAATATTTCCACCATATCCTTCGATGTATATTCCAGCTTCTACAAGAGAGTTTTTTGTTCTTTGAACATCTGCGCCGTTTTTGTCTATTTTGTTTATTGCTACAACAAAAGGAGTTTTGCTTTCAACAATACTTTGATACGCTTCCAGAGTTTGTTTGTTCACGCCGTCGTCTGCGGCAACGATAAGCACGGCGATATCTGCCGCCTGAGCTCCACGTGCTCGCATGTTTGAAAAAGCAGCGTGACCAGGAGTGTCTAGAAAAGTTATTCTTTTTATTTGTCCGTCAGGGTTTTTGTGACTAACTTCGTAAGCTGAAATGTGTTGAGTGATCCCACCAGCCTCACCGGCCACAATATTTGTCTTTCGGATATAGTCTAAAAGCGTTGATTTTCCATGATCAACGTGTCCCATAACCGCCACAACAGGCGGTCTCTCCACCAAATTTTTTGAAGAGTCTTTTGACATAATCTTCTTTATACAGTAAAAAATAAAAAAATGCTACTTATTTGTGCGTTCGAAGATTTTTGGATAGATTTTGAAATTAACTCGCTTTTTCTAAAGCTTCTGATTCTTCTTTTGTTAATTCAAATTCAGATTTGTATTTTGAGATTGGTTTTGCAAAAATACTTGTTTTTTCTCTTCCGTATAAAGTCGAGATTATAACTCCAGTGCCGTGTTCGTTTAACATCGCTATTGCAAAACTTTGATTTCCGCCAGAATGAGCGAAAGGGTTGAATCTTACAATTCCAACACCTGTTAGACTTGTTTTCAATCTTTTGTTAATGTCTTTAATCAAAGAATCTGTCGTGATTTGCGCGCCGTTCATTCTTTTTATTTCATCAATAATTTGAATTAGAGTGTCTTCTAAGGTTTTTGCATTTTTGCCTTCGAGAAGTTTGTTTAGTCTGTTGTTCATCTTTACAAGCATTGCAATAAGTCCAATAACAAGGATAATAAGAAAGCCGATAAGATAAATGAGATTTTGTTCCATATTGGGAAATTATATAATAGAAAAAAGACTTTGCAAGATGTTTTCATTGTTTAAAAAAGAAAAAAATAATATTTACTTGGACTATGCGGCTGCAACCCCTGTCCGAGAAGAGGTAATAAAAGAAATGCAAAAAGCTTTTCGGTTTTTTGCCAATCCTGGATCTTTGCATAAAGATGGTTTAGAAGCGAAGAAGTTTTTGTCTTTATGTCGGGAAAGAATAGCGCGCTCCCTGCGGTCGCGCGCCGACGAAATCATTTTCACCGCTACTGGAACAGAAAGTATAAACCTGGCGATAAGAGGAGTTGTAAATAATTTTCTTCAAAACAATAAAGGTGTAAAACCACACATAATAACTTCAAAGATAGAGCACTCGGCTGTTTTGGAAACTTTTTCTGCTTTAGAAAAAGAAGGCCTTGTTGAAGTGTCGTATATTTCTGTTGATGAAAAAGGTTTCGTGAATTTAAAAGAACTTAAAAATCTTTTAAAAGAAGAAACTGTTTTGGTTTCTATAATTCACGCTCACAACGAAATCGGAACAATCCAAGATATAAAAGAAATTTCAAAAACAATTCGTCATTTTAAAAAGTTTGAAAAAGGCGACGCGAAATCAGTCTATCCATTACTTCACACAGATGCGTCGCAGTCTTTTGCTTTTGCAGAAATAGAAATGAATGCTTTTCCTGTTGACCTCCTCACTTTTAACTCTTCAAAAATCTACGGACCAAAAGGCGTAGCTCTTCTTTATGTCAGAAAAGGCACACCAATTTCGCCGATAGTTTTTGGTGGATCACAAGAGCGTGGACTTCGTGCTGGAACAGAAGACTTGGTTTCTATTTCCGGATTTACAAAAGCTGTCGAGCTCGTAGCGCTTGAAAGAGAAGACGAATCGGCAAGATTAAAAAACTTGCAAGATTATTTTTTCAAAAAGTCGGGCGAGATTTTCGGCGAGATAATCCGTATAAACGGAAGCAGGGAAGAGCGAACACCAAATAATATAAACATTACGATTAAAAACTTTGAAAGCGAGCTTCTGGTTTTTGAGCTCGACGCGAAGGGAATATCTGTTTCTTCAAAATCAGCTTGCAACGAATCCGCCGGCGACGAGTCTTCTGTTATTTCAGAAATCTATCCAAACGAAGATGCGCGAATCGGCGGCCTACGTATCACTCTCGGCAAAGACACAACAAAATCTGATCTAGACTATCTTCTAAAAGCAATAAAAGAAATTCTCGAGAAATATAAAAATTTTCCAAAGCGGACGGTGTAAAAAAGATTTAGGAATTAAGATTTAACGAATATTAAAAATGAAAAAGCCCCGCGCGATTGCACGGGGCTTTTCGAGCTGACAAGCATTCGTCAACTCAGTGTTCATGAAGCCCTAGGGCCTCAGGTCGCTCGGAACTTCCGGAACTTGTGAGAGCATAAGCTTCTCAAGCTTGAATAGCTCACGAGCCAACTCTTCCCACGTCATACAGGCCTTACCCTCAACATAGAAAGTGTCTCTGAAATCCCGCATCGCCTGACATAGATTCTCGTCTTCTTCATTGCCGATCTTGGCGGTGCCGTCGGAATAGAAACAGCAATAGAGAAGATTGTCTGTATCACTATGCTCAACCACATCCTTCACGGTTGGGTAAAGCAACACCTGAAAGACATCTTGATCGCTCTCAGGGTCTTCGTCCGGGCAGAACATCTTCAACTTGTCGCAAACTGTCTCTATCGAGCAGAAAAGACCGCTCACGATCTTCAGTTTGGCGAAAAGCTTGCCCCATTCGATGTAAATTGCTTCAACATCGGGCTTGGGTGCATTGGCCATTTCTTGCAGTTTGCTTGAGGGTGAGTTCATGGTGAAAAGGGGTTTAAGATTCTGCAGAATTGCAGAATCTAGGGTTTATGTTGAAAAGAACTGAGCGTTTCCACTCTTTGAAAACTCGAATCACTTCAAGTCCTCAAAAGTAGAGACAAGGCCTTGGCCTTGTCTACTTTAGGTTGTTCGTCTCACGACGAGCTTTGGTCTTAGGTGACCCCAACCTCTTCTCTTGGGCTTACCACTTAACATAGATGGGTCCCCAGAGATTCAATAACGCGAATTGTCATGTCATCGCGTTCTTTGAAACTGGAATCATAGCACCTAACTGGCTTCTGGTCGGAAGTGTGATGTATTGGTCCAGTAGAAGATGCGATTATCTCTTCAACGGTACCAATAAAAACATTACAAGTTCCAATTTTAGGTCCCTGGATGTCGTACATTGAATTCAGGTCGACATCACTAATTACCCAGAAAAATTTCTCGTTCGTGCCCATGATGGTAAGGGGGATTATGCTCGCTTTCGCGAGAAGGTTCGTTTCAAGGTTCTATATATATAGTAGCATATAATAAAATATTTGTCAAGCTAACAAACCCTTTTTCAATGCTTTTGGCACTTAAATTAAAATCTTATGACCGTTTTAAATATTGCGACCCAAAAATAATAGTATTTTGCCTTAGAAAATGATGCTGTTTGAGTTAGGGAAAGAAGTGCGGGGCACTTCTTTCTATAGCGAGTTCATCATTTTATTGGCTTAAAATCTATTATTTTAAGCAATATTTAATTAGGTCTTGATTCTTTGTTTCTTTCTTATTAAGAAGAAAGAAAAGATATAATTTATATGTTAAAATAAAACAAACACTCCTGAAACTCACTAATTTGACCGCAAACCTTTTTCGTGTTATTATACGTTTGTAAATAATTTTATATGCAACAACCTCCATTTCACAACTTCACAACAAAAGCAAAAGACGCAATTCGTCGAGCGCATGAATTGGCTGTTGAGCGTGGACAAAATCACGTAAACTCTTCACACCTTTTCGCTGCACTTCTTTTGCAGGATGAATCAATGGTTTTGTCTATTTTGGAAAAACTTGAAGTCGATACAATACTTCTGAGTTCTCATGTTATCGAAAGTATCGATCCGCCAGAAAATGCTTCGACAGTTTCTCCTTCTTTTCAACTTTACCTTACGCCAGATTTGGCGAGCGTTATTGAAAACGCAAGTAAAATAGCAAAGTCTCTAAAAGACGAATTTGTTTCGACTGAACACCTATTTATCGCAACGCTAGATGTTCAAGGCGAAATGAAAGAAATTTTAAGTCAATTCAAGATTGATAAAAAGGAAGTTATGAAAGCTCTTGAAGAGTTGCGACACGAAGATGGAAAATCTTCTTCTGTAAAAGCTCAATTTCGACTTCTTTCAAAATATACAAGAAACCTGACAGCAATGGCAAAAGAAGACAAACTCGATCCTGTTATTGGTCGTGATTCTGAGATTATGAGAATAATGCAAATTCTTTCTCGAAGAACAAAAAATAATCCAATACTTATCGGTGAACCCGGTGTCGGAAAAACTGCTGTCGTGGAAGGTTTGGCAGTGCGAATTGCAAAGGGTGACGTTTCTGATTCTTTAAAAAACAAAGAACTTGTTTCTTTGGATGTTGGTTCGCTTATCGCTGGAACAAAATACAGAGGTGAATTTGAAGAGCGTCTAAAAGGAATAATGAAAGAAATTGAAAAGTCAGAAGGAAAAGTTATTCTTTTCATCGATGAAATCCACATGATTGTCGGAGCGGGGAGTTCTGACGGTTCTTTGGACGCTGCGCAACTTTTAAAGCCGGCGCTTGCTCGCGGTGAACTTCGCGCTATTGGTGCAACCACAACAAAAGAATATCAAAAGCACATTGAAAAAGACGCAGCGCTGGCTCGTCGTTTCCAACCTGTTTATGTTGAAGAACCAACGCGTGACGACACAGTAGCCATACTTCGAGGTTTGAAAGAAAAATACGAACTGTATCACGGAGTGCGAATCACAGACGACGCGATTTTGACTGCCGTGGATTTGAGTACAAGATATTTAACAAGTAGATTTTTACCAGACAAAGCTGTGGACTTGATCGATGAAGCTTCTTCAGCTCTTAGAATGGAACTTGAAAACAAACCGGAAGTTTTGGAAGACGCGCACAGAAAAATAATGCGTCTTGAAATTGAAAAAGAAGCTTTGTCGAAAGACTTGGAAAACAAAACTTCTTCTTCACAAAACGCAAAAGAAAGAATGAAAGAAATTTCAAAAGAAATAGCTGAACTTCGAGAAAAAACAAAAGAAATCGAACTTAAATGGAAAAACGAAAAAGACACTCTTTCTGAAATTAAAGATATAAAATCAAAACTTGAAACACTTCGTTTTGAGGCTGAGACAGCAGAAACACAAGCAGACCTGGGACGCGCTGCGGAGATTCGATATGGAAAAATTCCGTTTCTACAAAAAGAACTTGATAAAAAAATGGCGCGACTAAAGAAACTTCAAAAGTCTCGAAGAGTTTTGCGTGAAGAGATTAACGAAGAGGATATTGCACATGTTGTGTCACGATGGACTGGTATTCCGCTTTCTCGAATGCTTGAAGAAGAACGAAAGAAGCTCGCTCGAATGGAAGACGAACTTGCAAAGCGTGTTGTCGGTCAAAAAGAAGCAATTGTAAAAATCTCAGATACTATTCGCCGAAACCGAGCTGGAATTTCTGATCCTAACAAACCAATCGGTTCATTTATTTTGCTTGGTCCGACAGGAGTTGGAAAAACAGAGCTGACAAAAACTTTGGCAGAATTTATGTTCAACGATGACAAAGCTTTGATACGAGTCGACATGTCAGAATACATGGAGCGACACAGTGTGTCGAAACTTATTGGTTCACCGCCAGGATACGTGGGGCACGACGAAGCTGGTCAGCTGACAGAAGCTGTTCGACACCGACCATACTCAGTAATTCTTTTCGACGAGATAGAAAAAGCTCATCCAGAAGTTTTCAATATCTTGCTTCAAGTTCTAGACGACGGCCGACTTACTGATGGAAAGGGAAGAGTTGTGAATTTCAAAAACACAGTTATTATTTTGACTTCAAATATTGGTTCGCAGTTTATCGACAAGATGGAGCGAATTGGTTTTTCTGACAACTCAGACAAAGACGAATACAATAATACAAAAGACAAAGTCATGGAAGCTTTGAAAAACCATTTCCGACCAGAATTCTTAAACAGACTCGATGAGATTATTGTTTTCGACGTGCTTTCTCCTGAAGTTATCGCCGATATTGTAAAGATTAGAGTTGAAAAAGTTTCTGAGAGACTTCTTGAAAAAGGAATAATTCTTTCTGTTACAGACAAGGCTTTGGTTTATTTGGGACGTGAAGGTTACGATCCAAAATACGGCGCGCGACCTTTAAACAGATTAATTCAAACAAAAATCCTAAATCCAATTGCTTCGAAAATAATCGGTGATGATGTCGGAGCGAGTGACAAGGTTGTTGTCGATGAAAAAGCTGGGGAACTGACTGTGACTGTTATGAAAAATTCGCGAAGAAGAAAAGTGGCTAAGGTTTCTAGCAAAGTTTCTATTTAATTTAAAATGAGTAATCCAAAAGACGAAAAAAATGTTTTCTTCGATATTAATAAGCTTCCGGCGGAGAAGGGTTTGCTTTTGTTTGGGTTGTCGATGAATAAGTTAGATTTCCAAGGAGGAGGAGGTCAATCAGCTGAAAATTGTATTGATTACGTTAGGATTTTTCACCCTTCAAAAGTTAGCAAGCCTCTTTTAGGACTTAATTTAATTTACGGAGATTTTTTGTATTTATATTCAGACAAACCAGCTCCGGAGTTAAAAAAGTCATTTATGCATCAGGTTATTCAACATAAGAATGCTTTTCAAAAAATCGTTGAAAAAAATAATCTTGATTTTCAGATTCAACATGGTTTTAATTATATGGTTTGGAATCAGCTTTATGTTGGGACAAGAGATTTTGATTTTCTTCTAAGACAAGTAAAAGATATATATGAGAAGGATGAAAAGTTTCAGAAATATATAAAAGATGATTGCGATATCTATGGTAGAGAAATGGGGGAGAATCAATTTGAATTTTTACCTAGAAGAAGACTTTGATGTTTTATCTGCTTAGTCATGGAAAAGTTAAACTTCCAAATGAATATATTGAAAATCAGCAAAAATGGGTTCTTTACCATTTATCCGGGCCGTCCGCTAAAATCTGCAGTTTATTTGTATCAACTAAATCCATTTAAATTAGAGTGGTCAGAAAATCCATATTCAAGAGCTCACTATGACCTCAGATCAAAACAGCTAATAGAATTCGACAGAGGTTGATTTAGAGACTATAAAGTGAAATAAAAAGAAGGCCGCCCTTACGCGCGGCCTTCTTTTTTATTTTATGCGCCGAGCAGGATTCGAACCTGCGTAGCCCGAAGGCGATTGATTTACAGTCAATTGCGATTGACCACTCCGCCACCGACGCGAACTTTCATACAATAACAATAAAATTGTATTTCAATGATACCTTGCCAAAAAAACAAATTTTTCTGTATTGTGTCGTTATGTATAAAGAAATCAGGATTTCTATATCTACGGAAGAAAGCCTGTTGAAGAGGCTCTTTTTGCGACCCGAAAAACGTATCGCAGGTTGTTGTTCACGATGCCGTAAAAGATGAAGTTTTTGAAGAGCTTAAAAACTATGTTCGAAAGCACAAAATTCCTTTTATCAAATCTCCAAAAAACAAACTTGAATCTTTGGTTGGTGATGTAAACGATCAAGGTGTCGTAGCTGAGCTAAGAATTTAAAGGCGTGGATTTCATGACTGGGTTGAAACTTTGGATCCTGAAACAAATCCTCTTGTGTTTGTTATGGACGAACTTGAAGATCCGCACAACGTAGGTGCTGTTATCCGTGTTGCGGCTGCGTCTGGCGCCTCTGGAGTTATACTTTCTAAACACCGCCAAGCTCCGGTCAACGGAACAGTTTCAAAACTTCTGCAGGGACAATCACTAAAGTTCCGATTATAATCGTTTCAAATATTAACGACGCTATTAAAAAACTAAAGGAAAATAAATTTTGGGTTGCAGGGCTCGATTCTTCTGGAGGGGAAAAGTGTCTGGGATGAAAAATACGATTCTCCAATGGCTATTGTTGTCGGAAATGAAGGTCAAAGGTTTGCGTGATTCTGTCGGTAAATCTTGTGATTATGTGTTAAGAATTCCAATGGGAACGTGATGTCGAATCTCTAAACGCTTCTGTTTCTGCCGCTATAGTGGCTTACGAATGGAAGAAAAAATTCTTAATATGTGGAGCGCTCTTAAAAAATTCTACGACTATCTAATAACTTTTCCGGAAAGACTTTATCCGTTCAACGAAAAAACACAAGACGGAAAAATTTTAACAGGCGAGAAAGCTTACAAGTATCTTGCCGATATAACAAAAATAAATTTGGTGACGTATTCCTTACAATCTCCAAAACTTCTTTTTTGGCAACAAGTTTTTCACTTCCTGGGCTCTGTACTGCTTGTTCTGGTCGCGCACCTGATGTTCATCCATCTTAGTTTTTTCAACGGCTTGGCATTTCTGATTTTGGTTGTTCTTTCTTTGGCGGTTCAAGAATTTTACTTTCATCCTCATTATTACAACCAAAAACCCCACAAAACTTTGATAGATTTTTTCACGACTTGGATGTTGCCAATTTTGATCTACATCATACTTTAACAGGACTTACATAAGAGAATTTATATTTCTATGATAATATGCCTTTTGTAATTAAAGAAAATACTATGTCACAAAAGAGATACACTAATGAGGTAAGAGCGACCAGTCAAAGCACATAATCGGGACTGTAAAAAACAAGAAGCAAAAATCTGATAAGCTAAAACTTTACGTAAATACGACAAAACACGAAAACACGTAACCTCGCACAAGCTAAAAAATAATCAAAAAAATCCCAAGAGATTTTAAATTCTACCTAAAATTTTTCTTATTTTTGTTGTATCATTTTATAACTTGTTCTTTGAATTTTAGATCAACAGAGAAAGTCTGTTGATCGGGGTCCGACTTATGGAGTTTTTTGCTATGCAATTTTTGCAAGAAGGGCCATAGGCGATTAGTTTTGAAAATTATTGGTAGAACAGCGGTCTCCAAAACCGCTGGCAGGAGTTCGATTCTTCCATCGCCCGCAAAGATTTATAAGTATTCAAAAATCAAATGCTATGTATATACCAATTATGAAATATAGTATTATTTTGTAATTTTATGTTTTTATTAAAGTAAAATATTCCGCATTTTGTTCAAGAGTTTATTTAATTTATAGATTGAGGGAGGTTGACGTAGATTACGAACACTTTATTTTAAACGGTAAAAACAATCCAAAAGATGATGAATCACTAGAAGCTAAAGTTCTATCTTCAATGGTTTTTGTTTTGTCAGAAGACTCGAATTATAGAGAGACTATAAGATCTATGAAGATTGCTAGATTTTTTAATATAAAACCTGAGATATCTCTATCTTTTAAAAGAGAAGAGGATGTTGTGGCTATAATTATACTTAAAACAAAAGAGGCAATAAAAAGATTTCAAAAAGAGTACTTAAAGGTGTAATTTCTATATAGTATGAAAAAGGATGTTATTTTAAAAATGCCAGTAGTTCGTTTAAATATCGTTCCTTATGCACTTGCCAGGCTTTCAGAAGATTTCTTGGGGTCTTCTAATAATTATCACCCTAAAACTGAGATACACATAGTAAATTTTTATTTATTATGTGTATCTATAGAGCTTGGTTTGAAATCAATTTTACTTTCTAAGGGTTATTCTAAAAAGAAAATAAAAAATTTCGGACACGATTTAATTAAATTAGTAAAAGAATATAATAAAATTAATAATCTTAATTTAGAACAAAAAGTGCTTAATCCTATAGAAAAGATAAACCCATATTTTAAAAATAAATCAATGGAATATTTTAAGGATGATTTTATATTATCAATATTGAGGGGATATAAAGATTTGCCATCAATCAAAGATCTTTCTTTTGCCGCCAATCAAATTAATAAAATTATAAAAAAAGAAAAATATTTTATAAATATTTCTTAAACCACGTCCTCTGTCTTTTCGCATATTGCCAGATTTTTGTTTTTAGGATTTCGTGGAGGTCTTTTTCGGAAATTTTGTTTTGCAGAAATTCTGCGATGTATTTGTATTCCAAACCAAAGTCTTCGAGTTTTTTCCAACTTAGACCCTTTTCATGAAGATTTCTAACTTCGTCTATCATTCCAGCTTCAAATCTTTTTTGAAGACGAATATTTATTCTTTCCTTTAAAACTTCGTCAGGGAAGTCGAGGTAGATAAATTCAAAGTCGTATTTTTCCGGACCCTTTTTAATGCAGGCAATTTTTCCCATGTGCGTGCCGATTTCTATTGCACGGATCAGTCGGCGTTTGTTTTCTGTGTCTACTTTTGCACCTTTTTCGATAGGGAATTTAGCTAAAGTTTCTTTAAGCTCTTCGACACTTTTTTCTTCGAGTTCGTCTCGGAGTTTTTGGTTTTTTGGAATATTTTCAAAAATTATATTCTCTGTGATTGATTGGATATAGAAACCTGTACCGCCGCAAAGTATTGGAGTTTTTCCGCGAGAGACAATATCTTCAATTTTTTCAAAAGATAGTCTTTGGAATTCTTCGACAGAAAAATCTTCATCTGGGTTTTTTATATTCAGCATATGGTGAGGAACGCCTTTCATTTCTTCCTCGATTATTTTCCCGCTTCCAATATCCATCCCGCGATAGACCTGGCGAGAATCGGCGGAAATAATTTCGCCGTTTACTTTAAGTGCGAGTTCTACAGCGTGATCTGATTTTCCTGTGGCTGTTGGTCCACAAACTACGTATATCTTGGGTTTTAACATGTTTTTATAATACAGATTTTAAAGTGCTTGACAAATGTCAGACAAATATGAAATAATTGATTCGAACCGATTTGATCTCTTCATCAAGATCTCCAGCAGAACACAAACCCGAAAAAATGAAGTGAAATGGGTCGCTCGAGCAAACGCTCACTAAGACGACGTCACTAACAAACCTTTACCGGGTCTGGATTGTTCTCGCCAGTTCGAAAAACAAAGTAAGTGCACGACCGCAGCAAACTTATCAAGTACAAACCTGCTGTCTGTGTGCAAGCCGGTGTTTTCTCTGGTTATTACGTTTTCAAGATGAGGCTGATCATTTATTGTTCAAACAACAAGTCGTACATTTTTTATGGGGGCGCCCTGTAAGGTGCCAAATGCCTTGGTGGTCATTCTACCACCTACACATCCGTAATAAGGTCTCCGCAGAGTGTTACCACACACCTGGCGAAACCTTGTCGACTTCATGTCGACGGAAGAGCACCCACGCAAGAATTGCGTGGGTGCTTATGTTTTTACTTGACTTTATTTCGATATATTTGTAATCTTGTGAAAGAGAAACGCTTCTTCCAGGTTGGTGATTGCTTTCGGTAAGACCGAGAACAGGGCAATTGCTGATGAGGAAAAGCACAGGTACGGCTAGGCCTCAGGTACGTCGTACTCGATGCCGTGTGTTTTGTGGTTTGGTGGTTTAGTTCACATGGTGTCAGGGGCTCGGTTACGCAGGTGACCGAGCCCTACTTTTTTCTAGACAATAACCTAAACTTAAAGTAATATTGTTTTGTTAATCAAAATTTAATAAGGTGTTGCCGGAATGGCGGAATTGGTAGACGCGCACGACTCAAAATCGTGTATCGCAAGATGTGAGAGTTCGATTCTCTCTTCCGGCACAAATTAAAAAATCGTTAAATTGCCGGAATGGCGCAATTTGAATACAGCGGTAGACGCAACTCAAAATCGTGTATCGCAAGATGTGAGAGTTCGATTCTCTCTTCCGGCACATAAAATATTAGACCAAAATGCGGTTAGCGTTTTGGCTTTTTATTTTGCATCTTTCACAAAGAATCCCCAATTTAATCAAACCTTCTTTTATGTTAAAATATCAACATGCAATCAGAATTATACAGCGATTCAATATTTTTTATTGATGTTCAAAAAATTAATCCAAACCCTTATCAACCAAGACGTGAATTTGATGAAGCAAGACTAAAAGATTTGGCAGATTCTATTCGCCAATACGGAGTTTTGCAGCCACTTGTTGTTACTAGAGTCGAGCACGAAAAACCAGACGGCGGAATTGCTGTGGAATACGAACTTATTGCCGGAGAAAGAAGGCTTCGAGCTTCAAAGCTTGCTGGGCTTTTACAAGTTCCTGCAGTTATTCGAAAAGATCAAGACCCGATGATGAAGCTTGAACTTGCTATTATCGAAAACTTGCAACGTGAAGATCTAAATCCAATAGACAGAGCGCGTTCTTTTTTGAGACTTCACACAGAATTTAATTTATCTCACAAAGAAATTGGGAAAAAAGTGGGGAAGAGTCGAGAATATGTTTCAAACTCTTTGAGACTTCTTCAAATGCCTCAAGAGATTTTAGACGGACTTAGTCAAGGGAAAATTAGTGAAGGTCATACAAGACCTCTTCTAATGCTCTCGGATCGTCCAGATGAACAAGCTGTTTTGTTTAAAGAGATTGTTTACAAGAAAATAACCGTTCGTGAAGCAGAAAGAATTGCGAGAGAGATTGCCACAGACCGTGTTCGCAAAAAAGACACATTGCCAGACCCAGAGATTGAAGAAATGCAAAACAAGCTTCAAGAAACTTTGGGAACAAGAGTTTATATAAATAAAAAAGAAGGTGGCGGAAAAATTACAATTGATTTCTTTTCGGAAGAAGATCTTCGAACAATTTTAGAGACAATTCAGTCAAAACCAAGTCTTGGGAAAAACCATCTTCTGCAGAATCATATTGCAAAGACAGAAGTGGAAAGTCCACAAAACTCTGAAGTTTCCCAAGATTCTGAGGTCCTGAACTCTTCTGAAAGCGCGACAGAAAATACTCCACTTGAACAAGAGCCAGAATCTGAAGAAAAAGAAATTGAGCTTTTAGACGACAGATCAAAAGAAGAAATTGAAAAATCCGAAGAAGATGCAGATTTGTATAATATTTCAAATTTTTCTGTTTAGGTTTTTAAACTTTAAAAGGCGCGCACCCTCTTTGCGCCGGCTCTGTAATTATTGACAAAATTGCTTAATAAATATAATCTTTAGCCTAAACAAGACAAACCTTAACGTCATGAAAAAGAGAAGCCTGATTTCTGTTTCCGCGGGAGATATTTACTCTATCTGTAATGCTCTTGATATCAAATACCGTGATGGTGGAGCAATGTATCACTTGGAGGCTGGAAGGAAGGACAGAATCATGCTCTGTGATGGGTATGATGATAGAATCCTAATATCTCCAGAGGGATTCTATTTCCACACCGTTTCTCCCGTGCATTTCCGACTTTTTAGTCTGGAGAAACATGAAGCGGTTATGAAGGTGCTGAACGATCTTGATTTCGATCTTTCATACTTTGATGGTGTGTTGGCTACACGCAAGTCCATGCCAGATGAGTTGATGTACTTATTGTCCGCACTTCCGTTATATCCGGAAGAAAAGCGCCCCTATGAAGAAAGTGGTATTGTTGTAGAAACGAGAGATCTGCCATACTTCAAGGAGATACTAGATGAACCAATGAGGAGGTGACTCCTCTGTATATAAATAGAGCTTACCCCAGGGTAAGCTCTATTTAAACTTGTTCATAAATTTGTTTATCAAACTATTGTCGTCGAGATATTTTTTAATATGTCGTCTTGCTAGAGTTGTTTTTGCTGTGTCGAGCCATTTACTTGTTGGATGTGACTTGTCGCTTGTATCAATTTCAACAATATCTCCGTTTTTTAACTTGGTATACATACTCGTAAATTTTCCATTTATTCTCGCGCCAGTTATGTGATTTCCAATATCTGAGTGAACAGCATATGCCAGGTCGATAGCGTTTGATTCATCTGGAAGATCAATAACATCACCTTGTGGCGTGAAAACGAAAATTCTTTTTGAAAAGAAATCAATTTTTAGATTTTTCAAAAAGTTGTCTGGGTTCGAAACATTTTTTTGTAATTCTTTAAATTGTTCAATCCAACCAAGACTTGAATTTCCTTCATTTCCGTCAAAGACATTTTCCTTATAAGCAAAATATGAAGCAACTCCGTGTTCGGCTTGTTCGTGCATTTCCGGCGTTCTGATTTGAATTTCCGCAATTCCACCATTTCCTGTGAAGATTGTTGTGTGAAGACTTTTGTATCCGTTTGGTTTTGGAAGAGCGATAAAATCTTTTATCCTTCCAGGGATTGGTGTCCAAGATCCATGAATAATCCCAAGAACTCTGTAGCAATCTTCCACAGTCGGCACAATAACTCGAAGTGCAACAAGATCAAAAATCTTGTCTATATCCATATTTTTATCTTGAAGTTTTTTGTATAAACTATACAAACCTTTTACTCGATAACTTATCTCGATTGTCTTTACGTTGTTTTTTACAAGTTCTTTTTGCAAAGATTTATAAACTTGGTCAAGATATTTTTGATCTGCTTTGCTTTTTGTTTTTAAAATTTTATCCAAGTCTTCGGCTTCTTTTGGAAAAGCAAAAGGGAAGGCAAAGTCTTCAAGCTGACCTTTTAATTTCCACATACCAAGTCTGTTGGCAAGTGGCGCGTGGATCTCGATAGTTTCGAGCGCTATTCGTTTTGCTTTTTCTGGTTTTAGATATTTTAAAGTTGAGACATTGTGAAGTCTGTCAGCAAGTTTGATGATAATAACTCTGACATCTTCTGCCATCGCTATAAAAAACTTTCTTAAAGATTCAACGTGTCTTTCACGTCCTCTGTATTTTAGAGTTCCAAGTTTTGTAACACCATTTACCAAAAACAAAACTTCTTTTCCAAATTCTTCTTCGATATCTTCTTCTGTTGCTGGAGTGTCTTCTATTGTGTCGTGCAAAATTCCCGCCACAACCGTTTTTGCATCCATTCCAAGTTTTGCTAAAGTTTTTGCAACTTCAAAAACGTGGTTGAAATATGGTTCACCGCTTGCTCTTGTTTGTCCCTTGTGTGATTTTTCTGCAAAATTGAACGCTTTTGTAATCCAATTTTTATCACCTTCTGACAAGGTCATTTTTTTAGGAAATGAATCGAAAATATCTTGAATATTTGGCATATAGGCAAATTATGCCAGAAAAAATAAAAAATAGAAGTCCAGGGCCAAAATCGCTTTTCTTTTTACATTTCTCTGGTAATATCTGTAATATCTTATGAATCTAGAAAATATAAGAAATTTCTCAATTATCGCCCATATTGATCACGGAAAATCGACTCTAGCAGATCGAATGCTTGAGGTTACAAACACGATTGAAGCTCGAAAAATGCGCGCTCAGGTTTTGGACAAAATGGAGCTTGAACAAGAACGCGGTATTACGATAAAAATGCAACCAGTTCGAATGAACTTCAAGTCTGAAGGAAAAGATTATGTTTTAAACCTTATCGATACTCCAGGGCACATCGACTTCTCTTACGAGGTTTCTCGTGCGCTAAAAGCTGTGGAGGGTTCGATACTTTTGGTTGATTCGACTCAAGGTGTACAAGCTCAAACTTTTACGACGCTCGGTATGGCTCAAAAAGGAGGTTTAAAAATTATTCCAGTTTTGTCAAAAATTGATTCGCCCTTGGCACGAGTAGACGAAGTGAAAACAGAAGTCGCGCTTCTTTTGGGGGTCTCTGAAGATTCAGTTATGTGCGTTTCTGGAAAAACAGGTGAAGGTGTTCCGGAACTTTTAGAACGTGTTGTAAAAGAAATTCCGCCACCAAAAGAGCTTTTGCCAGACTCTGATGGATTTAGAGCTCTTGTTTTTGATTTTGAATATTCAAACCACAAAGGTGTGATTGTTTATGTTCGTGTAATCGATGGAGAAATTACAAAAAACACTTCTTTGAAATTCCATGGTGCTAATGAGAAATTTATCTCTCTTGAGGTTGGAACTTTTTCTCCTGATCCTGTTGCCAGAGAAAAAATATCTGCTGGAGAGATTGGATATATTGTGACTGGGATTAAAAAGCCGGGTGTTGCTTCTGTTGGAGACACCATAACTCTTGAGAAAAAAGTTCTGCCAGCTTTGCCTGGGTATATGAATCCTTCGCCGGTTGTTTGGGCTTCACTTTATCCAGAAAGCCAAGATGATTTTGAAGAACTGAAAGCTTCTCTTGGAAAATTAAAACTCTCTGATTCTTCG
The DNA here is from genome assembly GCA_041389065.1 of Minisyncoccota bacterium. Taxonomy (GTDB): domain Bacteria; phylum Patescibacteriota; class Minisyncoccia; order Phycocordibacterales; family CSBR16-119; genus JAUPTX01. Next base: position 58,101 of record JAWKSM010000003.1, on the reverse strand, counting down.
CTTACCTATGAAGAAGAATCTTCTGGAGCGCTTGGGCGTGGTTTTCGATGTGGGTTTTTGGGAATGCTTCACCTTGAAATTATTACTGAAAGAATAAAAAGAGAATTTAATCTTTCTTTGGTTGTAACAACTCCGTCTATTACATACAAAGTAAAATACAAAAACGGAAAAGAAGAGATGATTTATTCGCCACACCATTTTCCAAATGACGGCGAGACAACACAGGTTTTAGAGCCTTGGGTTTTGCTTAAGATAATTTCTCCAACTGAATATGTTGGTGCTATTATGCAACTTCTTTTTGAACACGAAGGTGAGGCAAAAGAGATTGAAAATTTTGGAGACAGAACTTCGCTTTCTGTTGAAATGCCACTTCGTGAACTTATGAGAAACTTTTTCGACAATTTAAAAAGTACTTCTTCTGGATATGCTTCTATTTCTTACGAGATTGCAGATGATAGACCAGCCGACGTAACTCGTTTGGATATTTTGGTTGCAGATGAACCTGTTTTAGCTTTTTGTCGAGTAATATCAAGACGTCGAGCAAATGAAGAAGCCGAAAAAGCTGTAGAAAAATTGCATAAAATTTTGCCAAGACAAATGTTTGAAATGAAAATCCAAGGAAAAGCTTTGGGAAGAATAATTGCTTCTGCGACCGTTAAAGCTTTTAGAAAAGATGTGACTCAGCACATGTACGGTGGAGACATTACTAGAAAAATGAAGCTCCGAGAAAAACAAAAGAAAGGTAAAAAGAAAATGGCGGGAATGGGTAAAGTAAATATTCCTCAAGATGTTTTCTTGAAGATGATGAAATCAGGAGACGGAAATTAGTCTATTGAAACAAAGAAGGCGCGTAAAGGAATATAAAGCTGATTATCACTAAAAATGAAATAACAGCCCAAATTCTTTGGATTTTTTTCTTGTGTTTAGGATTAAAAATCATATTTTGAAATTATATACTATAATATAATTTATGGATAGACACATAAGGAAAGAGAGATGGATAAATAAAGTTATAAGAAATCCTTTTTCTTACGTTGTTTTAATTTCTCTTTTGGTTCTTTTTTCTTATAGCGCCATATCAACATATAAAAAAAGTAGAGTTGCAAAAGAAAAAACTCGCCAAGTAGAAAGTGAGTTACAAAAATTAGAAGATCAAGAAGCTGATCTGAAAAATTCTTTAAACGATATGAATACGCCTTTTGGGGTTGAAAAATCTCTTCGTGAAAAGTTCGGAATTATAAAAGCAGGAGAAAAATCTATTATCGTAATAGACGCAGAAGAAGGCGATAAGTCAGAAAAAAGTGAAGAGAATAGAGGATTTTTTAACTTTATCAAAAATATTTTTTAAAAAAATAATTTTGTGATATTATAGAAAAACTTACTAGTTAATATGACGCCAGAGTTAATATCTCGTCGTCTTGATTTTCATGAAAAATGTAGAAATTTACTCAACACCAACATGTCATTTTTGTCATATGGCAAAAGATTTTTTTACAGCAAATAATGTTGCTTTTACTGATTATGATGTTTCAAAAGATGAAGTAAAAAGAGGCGAGGTGATAGAACGCTCTGGACAAATGGGTGTTCCGGTAATCTTTATCGATGGGGAAATGGTGATTGGTTTTGATGAAGGAAAGATTAAAGAACTTTTGGGGATGTAATAAAAAGGGCGCGCCGGAGGCGCGCCCTTTTTATTACTAGTTTTTTCTTTCGATAGAATGTAAAATGCACCTATCGCCTTTAGTGCGTATAAATTGTCCCTGTAGTTAAATGGATATAACGACTCCGTCCTAAGGAGTAATTGTAGGTTCGATTCCTGCTAGGGACACATTACATAATCCTACTTGTCCGTCCGTGGTCTTTAGCGAAGGCGGAAGGAATAGATCCCCGTTCGATTCGGAGTGGGGGCACAAGAGGATTTTATGGTAAAATATTTTCATGGATCAAGATCAAGAAAAAATGTTGAGAGAGACACTTAGGCTTTCTAGGGAAAACAACGAAATGCTTCGAAAGATGCGAGGTGCACAAAAAAGAGCTGCTTTTTGGCGATTTTTAAAGTTGTTGATATATGTAGCACTTCTTGTTATGGCTTATAGATTTATTATGCCTTACGTAAACCAGCTTAGAGATTCGTATGAGAGCGCCAGGACATCTTTAGACGAGCTACAAGAGGCTCGTGACAGGTTGCCTTTCTAGAGTTGATTATTTCCTCGTTTTCGTTTAAAATCTCTCTTATACCAACGCGGAGATAGGTCCGAAGCCCGTCAAAGCGAATCTGCTCAGATAGCTCAGTTGGTAGAGCATTCCCCTGAAGAGGAAGGGTCGCCAGTTCGAACCTGGCTCTGAGCACAACATAAAAAATAGCCTCTTTGCTTGAGGTTATTTTTTTATAAATACTATTGACTTTTTATTTATATTATGATATTATACAAGTCAACCAAAACAAGTACCTTCCATGATCACATATACTGAAGATCGTATCCGTGGCGGTAAACCCACTGACACTCTGTGTGGCAAAACGACTCTTGATAAGGCTCTTGTGCGTTTCATTCAGCACTTGAACTGGCAAGATGTTCAACTTGCCGGTTTCACTCCGCGCATCATCACGATTAAGTCATCGGGTATGGATACCGTTGACACGACCACTTTGGATGGGTCGATTTTGGAGATGTGCCATCTCCATCATCTTGCTCAAGTCATTTTTGGTCTTGAGACTGGAGTTCCAACTCATCGTGTCTTCCGTGACCGTGAACTTTGGATAAGGATTGATGCAATGCGCGGGCCGATTGAGAATCGTGCTAAGGCTATTCTTGCCTGTATGGCAGGCGTTCCTGATGATGTAGCGCGTACACTCGTTGCTCGTGATTACAAGCTTGAAGAAGTATGCACCGCATATATGCTACATGTCCAAGACCCGAGCGTCTCAATGCTTGAACTGCTCCAGTGGCAATATGCCGAAGCCTGATCATGCACACTACCATCGAAGAAGCCCTCCAAACAGGAGGGCTTCTATTCGTTTATATAGACTTAATCTTCAATTTTGTTTGTCTGTTCTTGTCTATCTTTGGGAGTTTGAGAACAAGCAATCCGTGTTTTTCTGTCGCTTCTGCTTCATCTGGATCAACTTCTTCCGGCAACGCTATAGTTCTTGAAAAAGATCCCCAATAAAGTTCTTGTGTAAAGTATTCGTCGTCTTTTACTGTCTTGCTTTCTTTTCGACTTCCTGAGATTGTTACTGTGTCTCTTGTGATATCTACGTTTAAATCTTCTGGACGAACTCCAGCAACCATTGCTTGAACCACAATATCGCTATTTGTTTGATAAACATCGACAGAAAGTTCTCCAATTTGTTCTTCTTCCTCGATCCATTCTTTTTCGTTTGTTACAGGAACTTTTCGAGATTCTTTTTTTGTTTCAATTTCGTCTTCGGTTTCAAAATCATCTTCTTCGTCGAAAACATCTTCATCGTAATCACGAAGTGAAAGTCCGCCAGTTAGTTTTTCAAAAAAAGATCTCTTTTTAAACATAGATTATCAAAAATAAAATTTATAAATTCTTTACGACATTCTTCGAAGTTGCTCGAACATAAGTAAAACTATAATCGTTACAACCCACAGCATGCTAAAGACATTCAGTAAACTTCCGTTATTGTTAATTATAAGAAAATTAAATGTGCTATGCAAGGTGATTGCGCCTCCTAAACCAATTAAAAAGTAAATTTTTCTCGAAAACCATCCGCGATAGAAAGAAAGACCGAGCATTATACCAATAGAAGCTGAAGAAACAGCGTGTAAAAGCATTGCGCCAAGAAAACGAAGGTTTCCGGTGATGAGTGCAACTGTAGATTCTCCCAAGTCTATTGGGTCGATCAAAAACAATGCATTTTCAAGAGCGGCAAAACCAAGTGCTCCAATTATCATATACATTGCAAAGTCGATTGGTTCGTCTGCCGAACTACTACTGAGTGCAATAACCCAAACAGCTCCAAACTTTATTATTTCTTCGATACTTGCCCAAATGATGGTCAGAACAGTTTCGTTTAAATTCATTCCGATGAAGAGTTTTTGGATCGGCAAAACAACAAGAACCGAAATCATTCCGATTAGAAAAGTTAGAAGAAGTAGGATTTTTGGTTCTGGTTTTTGACTGTCTTCACGAAGCCAAAACCACAGCCACAAAAGTGCTGGTATTATTCCTCCTATAAGTGCAAAAAAGATAGTCTTGAAACCTACGCCGGCCATGCTTCAATTATAAGCAATTTTTCCGGTTTTTCATCGTGGATAAGTCCCCAGATTTCTTCTGTCACAAAAGGCATAAAAGGATGAAGCGCTTTTAGTTGTTCTTTTAGTAAGTAAATTAAGGTGTATTTTGAAGAATCGTTTAAATCTTTTTTACAATCCTCGATTATTACATCGGCAAAACGATGCCAGAAAAAGTGATAAAGTTTTTCTCCAACCAAATAAAGTTTGTATTCTTCCATTTCTTTTGTAACTTCTTTTACAAGATTTTTCCATTCGTTTATATATTCTTCGTGTCTTGACTCAAGGTTTGGCTTTTTCGATTCATCAAAGTCAGCTGTGTTTTCCAAAACAAAGCGCGTCGCGTTCCAAATTTTGTTGGCAAATTTTGAGTAGGCTTTTACCTTGTCTTCGCTCAAGTTGTTGTCTTGCCCTGGTCCAACACCAACTATCAAAGACATTCTAAGAGCATCAGCACCAAAAGAATTTATCAAATCCAGCGGGTCTACAATATTTCCCAAAGATTTCGACATTTTTCTTCCTTGTTTGTCGCGAACTAGTCCGTGCAGATAAACAGTTTTGAAGGGGATTTCATCAACTAGAAAAGTCGTCATTAATATCATTCTGGCAACCCAGAAAAAGATAATATCGTAACCAGTTTCAAGAAGGTTTGTAGGATGGTAAATATTGTCAGGAGATTTTTTCAGCCATTCTTTTAAATCTTCAACGTAATTTTCAGGGTCCAGTAGGGTTGAGAAAGTCCAAAGTCCAGAAGAAAACCAAGTGTCTAAGGTGTCTTCATCTTGTTTCCAATTTTCGCCAGGTGAAGTTAAAGATATTTTAATTTCTTCATCGTTATTTGTCCGACCATCTTCAGTGGACTGGTACCAAGCCGGAATTCTGTGTCCATACCAAATCTGCCGAGAAATGTTCCAATCACGCAAATTTTCAATCCAGTGAAAATATGTTTTCTCAAATCTTTCAGGAAGAATTTCAATTTGACCATCTTTTACTTTTTCAAGCATTAAATCTTTTAAAGACTTGTTATCTTTTATTGGTTTATTTACATCAATCCACCATTGCATTTTTGGAAGTGGTTCAATAACAGCTCCTGTTCGCTCTGCTGTTCCCACACTTTGATCTATTTCTTTTTCTTCAATCAAAAGATTTTGTTCACGAAGCCACTCAACAACTTTTGCTCGAGCTACTTCAACTTTGGTATCTTTTACACCTTCCATTCCGACAGTCAATTTACCATATTCATTTATAACCTGTTTTACAGGAAGGTTGTGTCTTTGTGCAATTTCCCAGTCTATTTGTGAGTGTGCTGGAGTAACACCAAGAGCCCCAACTCCAAACTCAGGGTCCACAGCATTGTCTCCAATAATTTTTACGGTCACCGGTTCACCAGCAAAATCAAAAGAATATTCTTTTCCAATAAATTCTTTGTATCGAGCGTCGTCTGGGTGAACGGCCACAGCAGTATCGCCAAGTTTTGTTTCTGGACGAGTTGTTGCAATTGGGAAAGGGAAGTCATGAGAATATTTAAAAGTATACATTTTTCCCTTTCTGTTTTCTCGAATTACTTCATCGTCGGAAATAGTTGTTTGTCCTTTTGGATCCCAGTTTACAATTCTGTGTTTTCTATAAATAAGACCAGCTTCATACATTTTTTTGAAAGCTAGAAAAACTGCCTTGTGACGGGTTTCATCGAGCGTAAAAGCTTCTCGTGACCAATCAAGAGACGATCCCATTTTTTTACATTGAGAAACTATTGTGTCATGAGAATCTTGTGCAAATTTTTCAACATGCTTTAAAAATTCTTCGCGACCAATTTCACTTTTTTTAATTCCTTCTTTTTCTAAAATTTTTTCAACTTTTGATTGAGTCGCTATTGCAGCGTGGTCTGTTCCTGGAAGCCAGAGTGTTTTTTTGCCACTCATTCTTTCAAATCGAACAATCGTATCTTCTATTGCGAGCATTGAAGCGTGTCCTGTGTGAAGTGTTCCAGTGACGTTTGGAGGTGGAAGCACAATCGAAAAGGTCTCTTTTCTTTCACCTGGTAAATTATCAGGATTAAAAAAGCCAGAATTTTCCCAGATTTTGTAAATTTTATCTTCAGTTTCTTTTGGGTTGTAGGGCTTTAGAAATTTTTCGTTCATTTGGAAAATATAGCACAAAAGCGCCTATTTTAAAACTCATTTGACTTCTATTGTAAATGTTGTAATCTCATTATTAAACGAAAACACGAGAACTCATGCACTTTAACATAATCAAGTTCGGTGGTGGATGCATTCGCACCGCAGAGGACTTATTGACCCTGTTAAAAACATATAAGCAACTACACAAGTTGTATGGCGGCAACACCATTATCGTCGTATCTGCCTTTTATGGAATGACGAATACTTTAGTGAAGATTGTCGAAGGTGCATCTTTCGATTCTTTCATCAAGGATTTTCTGGAATTCCATAAGGGTGTGGTTAAGGGCCTCAAGATCTATGATCAAGACATGAGGGAATTCTTTGCCGAGAAGGAAGATCGCGCAAAGTTTCTTCTCAATCAGCTTCGACAAAATGGTGATGCTGATAAAAAGATCTATGCTGAGATTGTTGCGATGGGAGAGGATTTTTCCCAAGCAATAGTTTTCCGCTTTCTGAAGATCTCGCTACAAAAGGGGAAGGGTTCACATCGTTGACGCTCGAAAGATCATATTCTCTTCGAGTGAAGACGAGTATTTCGACGTTTCTATTAATGAAAAATTATCAAGAATTGAAACAAGAGATCATTTCTACGAATTCGATATCCTGAAAAGGGTCCAAAATATTTGTAATACAAGGTTTTCTTGCGGGTCATTTATCAAGCGTTCAAAAAACTTCTCTTATGAAAGAGAAGGGAGCGACCTGAGTGCTGCATATATAGCATCCTTCCTTAATGCATCTGTGCCCGGGGTCGATACTTTGAGGCTTGCTTTCGTGAAGCGATTCCCGAGGATACAGACAAGATGATACACGAGCACGTTTTGGGTCTTGCAAAGCTTGTCAAAATGCAAGAAGAGCTTGGGGCGGTGATTGTTAGTCCTGAGGTCGCTTTGGTGGACAACTTGCCAGCCAGCTTCAGCGTTGTGAACTTTGAAGAACCTCGAATGACTTTCGAAGTTACAACAAGCTCGGAGGCTGGGGCTATCATCAAAGGCAGACGACGCAATTCTCTTGGGTGGCTTCTATAGACCTTGGTCAACCGACCAATTCGGGAGGGCTCGGACACTGTCCGGGCCCTCTATTTTTTTGGGTTGGAAATTATTTTAAAATATCCGGCAATTCCGATCATTATCGAATTGTCAGTGCTTAGTTTTTTTGATGGAAGCAAAACTTCAACATCTAAATCATTTGCCAGTCTTTCTCTTAGATATTTGTTTGCAGAAACTCCACCACCGATTATGAGTTCTTTAACTCCATATTTTTTAATTGCGTTTTTAATTTTGTGCACAAAAACATCTCCAACAGCCGTTTCAAATTCTCGTGCAATATCTTTTTTGTCTTGTTCTGAAATTTCTCCAAGATCTCGGACAAGATAAAGAACTGCAGTTTTCAAACCTGAAAAAGAAAAGTTAAAGTCGTTTGTTTTTATCATTGGTCTTGGAAGTTTTATTTTTTCATTTTCTTTTCCAAGTTCTGCAAGTTTTGAAATTTCTGGTCCACCAGGATATGGCAATCCTAAAATTCTCGCAACTTTGTCAAAAGCTTCTCCGACTGCATCGTCGACTGTTTGTCCGATTTTTTCATATTTCGTCCAATCTTTTACAAGAATTAATTCCGTGTGCCCTCCGGAAATTAAAAGTGAAAGAGCGGGGAATTCAATTTGTTTTTGGCTAATTTTGTTTTCTGTGTCTTGTAACAAAAAAGAAAGAATGTGACCTTCCATGTGGTTTACTGGGATCAAGGGGATTTTCCAAGCATGCGCCAAAGCTTTTGCAAAAGTTATCCCAACCCAAAGCGCTGGCTCGAGTCCTGGTCCAGCTGTCACAGCAATATATTCAATCTCTGGTTTTTCTATACAAGAAATTATCTTCCAAAGATTTTCTGCCATTTCTGGTTCTCTTTCTAAAATCTTTAAAATCTCATCTTTTGAAATTTCAGTTTTTCCAGAAACAAAAAAATCTGCATCCTTTAGAGTTTTTTCTAAAATTATAGGAAGGTTTTTTGCGTGTTCTCTTTTTGCCAAGCTTGGATAAACTCCGCCAAACTCTTGATGTAGATTTACTTGAGAAATTATTTCGTCAGACAAAACTTCAAAAGAAGGTGAATTTATTTCACCCTTTGCTTCGATAATAGATATTGCTGTTTCGTCACAGCTTGTTTCTATTGATAAGATTTTCATAGATATTTGGAGATTATCAGTTTTCTTGTTTTTCAGCAATTAAAACCAAACTACAAAAATCACAGATAAAATAATCATATGAAGCGGATAGAAACAATAGAAAACCCATTTAGATAATCTCGCACCGTGTTCGCCGTTGTAAAAATAAATTGGAATTAAACTTAAAATCGCAAAAAATTGTAGGAAAAATATTTTTTCTAAAAAAAGTCTTACGGTTTCTAAAAATGGAAGAACCGAAAGCGCGACTACCCCTTGCTTTCTGTTTTTTGCCAAGAAAAGATAGCTTCCAAGTATTGAAAATATTCCATAAGCTCCGTAAGAAAAAGATCCAAAATGCGCTAAAGCTGCGCCACCCAAAATTATTAAAATTTTTAAAAAAGTTTTCCTTGTTTCATTTACTAGAGCTAAAATCAAAACTCCCAAAGCTAGGGTGAACAAAATATTTAAATGAAAACCAACATTTCCGCCAAAACTTTCAAAATATCCAAAAGGTATTTGTGAGATGAGCGCAAAGATTGTCAGTCTTCCTAAATATTTTTTTACACTACTTGTTTTTATAAAACCTTCTGCGATAAGAAATGCAAAAATAGGGAAGGAGATTCTGCCAATTATTCGTAGTGTCAGAGATTCTGGAAAAAATAAAAACCCGACATGGTCTATTGTCATGGTTATTATTGCTATTAGTTTGAGCGCAAAAGCCGTCATGTCTATAGTATAAAGCTATATTTGAAAAACCATGTGTTTAAAATTAAGACCAGAACACTGCGTGTTCTGGTTAAACTATTTTATGTGCGCGATAAGGGATTCGAACCCCTGGCCTACTCAACGTCAATGAGTCGCTCTACCAACTGAGCTAACCGCGCATTATTTTACGGTTAGTCTACCAATTCTTGCCCGAACGTAAAACTTATTACGAGCGGAGAGTCTAACCGTGCAATTATTTTATAAAGATACAACATTATTTTTATAAACTCAATCTATTTGACTTAATTTGAAAAAATGGTAGTTTATATTCTGGAAGTTCACCAAAACAAACCAACCAACATGCAACCTAAAGAAGTAGTGTATCTTTCAAAGGGTTACGTCACGGCACGCCGGGCTACTCAACAAGTTTAACTCGCAAAAGTTGAAGGAACCTGAGGTCCTTCATCGTGTATCAGCCTCAAGCCAAAGTGCACTCCCTCCGTCTGCTGAAATGGATATGATATCTCGACAATGTCCAAATATTCACTTCTCGCCATCAATATACAATGGACTTGTTGGATCGCGAAGACGATCCCCTGATTTCACTTGATCGACGCATAATGCTGGTATGGCATCTATCTTCTATGTTGATAAGAGGTCACGCATTTTCTATAACGGCGCCGAGATCAAGATGAATAACATTCGCGCTGTTCGTGTTGTGATCCACAACAAAAGCCTTGTTCGATGTGAGCTACTGTCTCCCGTGAGGCTTACGAAGAAACGTTCAAAGGTTTTGGTTTAAGAAACCATTAACCCAACTCTGCCCCGCTGTAATCGACGAGGGCACTTTTCTTGCCACAAAATAAAAAAATGATATACTTTTCTCGTTTCCAATTTAATAAATGGCCCTATCGTCTAACGGTTAGGACATCACGTTTTCAATGTGAGAATCGGGGTTCGATTCCCCGTAGGGTCACAGCTTCAGTAAAAATCGCCATTAAGGCGATTTTTACTGTCAAGAAGCTGTGACCCTACGGGGACGAAAGGGGTCGGGACATCATTTGTTTTTCCGTGGAGGAAGGCAGGCGAAGCCGTCGGAAAACCGTGGGTTTCCGAGTAATGACTCAGGGTAACAAATACTTGACTAATCTAAAATTAAATAGTAATATCACACCAGATTTCTTTTATAAGTTACTTGCTTTGCCATAGCCAAAAGAGGCTTATTTTAGGCCTTTCCTGGCTATGGCAAACCTACGCTTGTAGTGAGGCCCGCTAGCATAAAACCAAGATCGATGAGCACAGAGATCAAAACCCTAGGCACTATGTTTGCCAAATGGGCGAAGTGGGATGTTTGGCAGTTTAGCCTTTTTGAATGGCTTAAGTTCCTCAACCAACTCAAGAAGGAACAAATACGAGGACTGCTGACAGGGACTTACGTGATCGTAGAGCGAATTAGATACCATTCCGCCACGTTCATGACCCTGATGGTCGGCGGCGTAAGCGATTTTCGTGGCATTCTTCATGCCTTAGAAGCATCCAACTGGTATGTTAATGCCAAGACACTGGAGTTGATACAAACAGGTATCGGACTTGATGTTGAGACAAGGATGATAGATCTTGTCTTAGCAACCAAGGAGAACCTGGGGCTCGCAACCGATGCATCTCTCGGAGAAGTATTCGCTCGAGCGAAGGAGCTCGGTCTCAAGTGTTGTCCAAGTGAGACAGGTCTGCGGATCTGCCCACAACACAACTATCCTGCAGAAGGGGAAACCCTTGTGGTGGCCACCCAGGATATATTTGATGCCACTACCGAGATGAACGCGGTGCTTCTGGTAACATGCTACGGCTTCAAGAAGGCTCTGAAGCATGGACCAGGAAACAAGGAGTATCGAGGCTACGAAACGGATGAGTTCGTGTTCGTGCGTCCACGAGTAAGCAAGTAAAATGACAGGCGCTTCCGAAAGGAGGCGCCTGTTTTGCTTTAAGCCAGGACCAAACTCAAACCCTGAAAATCAGCAATACTTGTCTTAATTAAAGGATAGCTTCCTATTAGTTCTGAAAACCAAGTGCTTGGTTCACCTTCAACAGCTAGTGCTAGAAGCATAAAAAATAGCTCCTTTGGGGGCTGTTTTTGTATCTGTAAGATTTAAATTATCAGGAGAATAAAAGTAAATGATAGAGAAAATTAAGGAAACAAAAAGAGCCACCCATTGGGCGGCTCTTCGTTCGAGCAGGTGTTGCCTTACTCGGTGTAGCCGTAGAAACGTGCAAGTTTCTTCATTGCTACGCTCCTAGCCTTGCAATCTGGAGGCATCTTTGCGTAAGCATGCTTAACCTCGAGGAACTCGGTTGCACCCTCTACTTCAGCCGTCGAAAGTTCCTCCCATCTTTCTAGTGCTAAAGCACGGACTTTAGTTCCAAGCGGCATCTTGTCATGAGCTTTCTTGGCGCTAGTGGGATTATTACAAAGCTCAATCCACCTCTTGTATGCCATCTCACGTTCTTCAGATCCAATTGGATATTGAGTGCTTGCATCTTGAGCCTCGTGAACCTCAGTGCAAAGACTGAGCCATTTCTCGAATGCAGCTCTGCGCTCTTCGGAGTCCGGAACAGAATTGTGGTGTGCTCTACTGATATCAGGAACCGTGGTACAAAGGCGGATCCATTTATCTAATGCTCTTGCTCGAGCCTTAGATTCCTCAGGTGTGCTATTGAAAGCTTCCTGGATTTCATCGGCTGTAGTGCACAGATCGATCCATTTGTTCATTGCCATATCCCGTTCATTTGATCCAGGCTGGCTTCTAGCGACAGCACTTTGAGCTTCCCCTATTGTAAATGCTTCGCGACCATCGTCAGGAGGCAATCCTAGCTGTGCCTTGATCTCCCATATTGGAATTTCAAGGTCCTTAGCCATTGCCTCGATGTCAAAAGGTTTAATCGTGGTTTCCATGCTATGTTGTTTTAATTGTGTTCAGTGTTTCTGAACTTTATATTACACAAACCACAGAGAAATGGAATAGGTCTATGCAGACTAATAGTTTTATTGCATACTCGCCGAGTAGTGTTTGTGATATCTTGAAAAGGTAATAAATAATCTTATGGGGTAATGAATAAAAAGGTTCTAGCTCGAGACGGCTAACAATTAAAAACCCAAAACCTGATATAATAAGCCCATGAAAATACAAAATAAAAATACGATTTGTCTTTGGTTTGAAAAAGACGCAGAGGAGGCGGCAAAATTTTATTCATCAATTTTTCCTGATAGTGAAGTAAAAAATATTTTTTATGCGCCGTCAGATTTTCCAGGAGGTAAGAAGGGCGACGCTCTGACTGTAAATTTTACAGTTTGCGGAGTTCCTTGTGTTGGTCTAAATGGTGGTTCTACTTTTAAACAAAGCGAAGCTTTTTCTTTTCAGATTGCGACAGAAGATCAAGAAGAAACTGATAAATATTGGAATGCTATTGTAGAAAATGGCGGGCAAGAAAGCGCTTGTGGTTGGTGTAAAGATAAATGGGGTGTTTCTTGGCAAATTACTCCACGCGCTCTGACAGAAGGAATGAGCGCCGGCGGGGAAGAATCAAAGCGTGTTTTTGACGCAATGATGACAATGCAAAAATCGATGTTGCTGTTATCGAGGCCGCTAGACGAGGAGAATAAAAATCTTTGTAAAATTTAAATACAGGATAATTTTTGCTATCCACATTTTCTTTAAAAAACTCTAAAGAAAATCTTTTAAATGTTGTAAAATATATGAATAATGCGTGTAAAACATATAGTATTATTGGTACTTATTTTTTCTTCTGTATTTTTATACAAGAAAGTTTTTGTTTCGTCTGCAATAATACCAGTAATTATCACGAGTTCAGCCACCCCTATAACAAAAACATCTGCCCAGTTAAATGCAATCATATCAAACGTTGGAGATTCTAATATTACTCAGGTTGGCTATGAATATGGACTAACGGCAAGTTACGGCAACACTTAACTGGAGATGAAATTGAATATGTTTATATTTCAAAAATAGGATCATTTGGTTCAGGTAACGGGCAGTTTAGTTTTCCTTATGATATAGTCATAGATTCTTCGGGAAATTTTTATGCCATAGATGCATACCTTAACCGTGTTCAAAAATTTGACTCAGATGGAAACTACATCTCACAATTTGGAACCTTTGGTTCTGGCGATGGACAATTTCAAGTAGGTCAGCTACTGCATCACCTTAGGGATCTTAGATTCATTGGGAAATATTTATGTTGTTGATTCAGGTAATAATAGAATTCAAAAATTTGATTCAGACGGAAATTATATTTCGCAGTTCGGTTCTGGTGGCTCTGGTGATGGACAGCTAAATGATCCCTGGGACATTTTGTTTGATGAATCAGGCGATATTTATGTGACCGATGCGGGTAATCACAGAATTCAAAAATTCGATTCAGATGGAAATTACATCTCGCAATTTGGTTCAAATGGTTCAGGTAACGGGCAGTTTAGTTTTCCTGTAGGGTTTGATTTTGATTCATCAGGAAATATTTATGTTGTTGATTCTGCTAATAATCGCATTCAAAAATTCGACTCAGACGGAAACTACATTTCACAATTTGGGTCGTCTGGGTCTGGTGATGGGCAGTTTAATAGTCCACAAAGACTATCTATAGACAGTGTTTTTGGTGATATTTATGTGACAGATTCTGCTAATAACCGCGTTCAAAAATTCGATTCAGATGGAAACTACATCTCACAATTTGGGTCGTCTGGATCTGGCGATGGACGGGTATCTTCAATTCCTAAGGTATTGAAGTTGATAATTCGGGAAATGTCTATGTTTCAGTAATAATGGTCGTGTGCAAAAATTTAATTTAAGTTTTAATATTTCAACTCTTTCTCTAACTTGTGGTACTACATACCATTATCGCGCCTTTGCCACAAACGACACTGGAACAGGTTATGGAGATGATGAAACTTTCAGCACTCTTTCTTGTGTGGTGCCAGAGGTTGGCACTCTCGATGCGACAAACACTAACCAGAGTTCTGCCGACTTTAAATGGATATTTCTAAATTTCCTTTCAGATGTATGAAGTTACGGTTTTCAGTTTGGAGAAACAATAAGTTATGGTCGAAGACGTTACTCTGAAGTTGGTAACTCCTGACTTTTTTACAGTTTTTGGTTCACTGGTTCTGGTGATGGGCAGTTTAATTATCCAATTGATATAAAAGTTGATTCTGAAAATAATTTATATGTAGTTGATTATAGTAATTTAAATATTCAAAAATTCGACTCAGATGGAAATTATATTTCACAGTTCGGCTCTGTTCGGCTCAGGTGATGGAGAATCTGATGGTCCAATAGATATTGAAATTGATTCATTGGGTAATCTTTATGTGGTGGATTATGCTGGTAATCGCGTTCAAAAATTCGACTCAGATGGAAATTATATCTCACAATTTGGGTCGTCTGGATCTGGCGACGGACAGTTTGTTACTCCTTGGGGTATGGATATTGATTCAATTTGGGAAATATTTATGTAGTGGATTCAGATAACTAGTCGGTTCAAAAATTCGACTCAGATGGAAACTATATTTCACAGTTTGGTTCAAATGGATCTGGTGATGGGCAGTTTAGCATTCCTTCTGAAATTGTAATTGATTCTTCTGATAATATATATGTCGTAGATACTGGTAATAGTACGCGATTCAAAAATTCGACTCAGATGGAAATTACATTGTCATCTGAATTCGGCTCTTCATCTGGTTCAGAAGATGGAGAATTTAATGGTCCTTATGATATTTCGATAGGTTATCAGGTGATATATATGTTACGGATTCAAATAATAACCGTATTCAAAAATTTGATTCAGATGGAAATTATTGATCACAATTCGGTTCTGGTGGTTCAGCCAGTGATGGAGAATTCAGTTCTCCGTGGGGTATGGATATTGATTCTCTGGGAAACATGTATGTTGTAGATACTGGAAATACTAGGGTTCAAAAATTTAACTTAGGTTTTAGTATGTCTGCATACTGTTAATTGTGGTACAACTTATCATTATCGATCTTTTGGTCGATAAATTATGATGGTGTATAGATATGGAGAAGATAAAACTTTTAATACTGACGAATGCAGTGTTTCTTCTGGCGGAACTTCGACGGGCACAACTGCATATGCACGATTTAGAAATCTTGTAGAAATGGGTAAATACGAAGAAGCTTATAAAATTGTTGAAAGATTTCCAGCAATGTTTAAGTCGGAAAATAGTCCGTATAATATTTGTGACAATGCACTTTTTGTAGATTTTATGAAGACAAAAGACAAAGACGGATTGTATAGTTCATACAACAAGGGTGTTGTTACAGAAGTTTCCAAGCTTCAAGGTTTTGTAAATAATCTTTTCAAGGCCGAATATTTCGAGGCTTCGGGGCCAATAGATGGAATTTTTGGACCTTTGACTGAAATTGGTGTGAAAAGATTGCAATCAGTTTTAAATGGTGGTCGCCAAGAGGAGAGCAAACTTTTGGTGGATGGTATTGTTGGACCAAACACAAGATCCGCAATAAATAATTTCTGTCTGCCAGATAATTTCTAAAATGAATGAAAAACGTGTATTAAAATTAAATAATAAAGAAATTTCAAAAGGACCAGTTTTGTATTGGATGAATCGTGAAATGCGAGTCCAAGATAATTGGTCTTTTTTGTATGCAAAAAGTTTAGCAGACGAACGAAAAGTCTCAGTTGTTGTTGTATATAATTTGGTTCCAGGATTTTTGGGCGGGCAAAATAGACAGCTTGCTTTTAAAATTTCTACGTTGCAAAAAATCAAAGAAGATTTGGCAAAGAAGAATATTTCATTTTTTGTTTTGGTGGATAAAAATGGAAAAGAAAGCGGAAAGCTTGTGAAGGATTTTGCAGAGAAGATTTCTGCCGGAGCTGTTGTTACAGATTTCTACCCGCTAAAGTTGCCGAGATCTTGGAATGAATACGTTCGCAAAAATTTAAAAGTCGCTTTTTTTGGCGTGGATGCGCACAATATTGTTCCAGCTTGGATCGTATCAAATAAAAAAGAATACGGGGCGTATACTATTCGTCCAAAAATTCACAAACTTCTTCCAGAATTTTTGGACGAATTCCCGAAACTTTCTTCTTCAAAATATGATTTAAAAGAAAGGGTAAAAGGCGATGATTTTGAAAAACTTTTAAATAAAAAGAAGATAGAAAGTGCGCTTTCTGAAATTTCTTGGGCGGAGGCAGGAGAAGACGGAGCACATAAAATTCTAAAGAAATTTTTAAAAGACGGAATTCACAATTACGCAGAGCTTCGAAATGACCCAAATGAAAACGCACAGTCAAATCTTTCGCCTTATCTACACTACGGAATGGTGGCTCCGCAAAGAGTTGCGCTCGAAGTGGTAAAAATTGCTAAGAAAAATATTACAGAAATAATTCATCACACAAAAAACAAAGCAAAAGTTCCCGAAGGTAGAAAATTAACACTAATAGACCACGCTGGGGCGTTTCTCGAAGAGCTTGTTGTTCGTCGTGAACTTTCTGATAACTTTTGTTTTTATGATAAAGATTACGACAACACAAAATGTTTTCCTGGTTGGGCGAAAAAATCTTTAGAAAAAGGCGAGAAAGATAAAAGGGAATATATTTATACTAAAAAGCAGTTTGAAGAAGGAAAGACTCACGATGATCTTTGGAACGCCGCACAAATACAAATGGTAAAGACAGGAAAAATGCACGGATATATGCGAATGTATTGGGCGAAGAAAATTTTGGAATGGACAAAGTCGCCTGAAGACGCGATGAAGATTGCGATTTATCTAAATGACAAATATGAACTCGACGGACGTGACCCAAATGGGTACGCAGGGATTGCTTGGTCTATTGGTGGGGTTCATGACAGAGCCTGGTTTCCGCGACCAATTTTTGGAACAGTGCGATATATGTCTCGTGGCGGATGTGAAGGGAAGTTTGATGTTAAGGGGTATATTGAAACTTGGGTTAAATAATAGTACAATTTTTTTAGAATCAAAGTACAACAGTTTAGCCAGAAGCTAAACACAAAAAAATAAAAATGAACACCAAGCAGCTCACTCGTACTTCTCAGGTAAACATCGTGTTTCTCGCGATTGCCGCATTAGCACTCTGGTTTACGATATGGTTTGTTGAATACTTCAAGAGTGCTTCCACTAATAAAGAAAGTATTGTATCGATAATTGGTTGGGCTGTATGTGCATACATATCATCCTCCGTGGTTGCTATTAGCTTGATGCGGTTTTTCATTAAGAGGCCGCTAAAGCCTTATCGTGGCACTTATGGTTTGGTTTACGGACTAACCCTGGGTCTGGTGGCTGGGGT
The DNA here is from genome assembly GCA_041389065.1 of Minisyncoccota bacterium. GTDB lineage: Bacteria > Patescibacteriota > Minisyncoccia > Phycocordibacterales > CSBR16-119 > JAUPTX01. The sequence goes on along the minus strand of JAWKSM010000003.1, from coordinate 40,445 downwards.
GGCGTTCTTCTTTTTAGAACTTGTGTTTCAGAATGCCCTTGTTGAAACTTTTGACATTACCTTTGCTATTCAGCTTGGGTTAATATTCGGTTTTGTGTGGTTTGGTCTCATCTGTGGGATTTTGGGTGAGCTAGATTGATGAGATCCTATTGAGAACCCCGCGACGCATGTCGCGGGGTTCTTTCGTTTTAATTTTCGTGCGTGGTAAAATGTTTTTAATGAAAAAGATTTTAATAACCGGTGGGTCGGGGTTTGTGGGAAGTGTTTTGTCAGAAAAGCTTTTGGAAAAAGGTTATGAAGTTTCTGTGATAGATATTGCTCCACCCAAAAATGAAAGGGTAAAATTTTATAAAATAGCGCTTGATAAAGAACTTATATCAAGAGAAGTTTTAGAGGGTGTTTATGCTGTTGTAAATCTTGCCGGCGCACCGATTTCAGGAAAATGGACAAAAGAATATAAAAAGATTTTGCGAGATAGTAGGATCGAGACAACAAAAAACTCGTTGAAATCTTTTGAAAAAGAAAACTTAAAACCAGAAGTTTTTGTTTCTGCTTCGGCTGTTGGTTTTTATGGGGATGGGAAAGATATGCTTCTTTCTGAAAATTCTCCCTCGGGCGAGGATTTTTTGGCAAAGATTTGTGTTGATTGGGAGAAAGAAGCCTTTAATTTTGAAAAGCTCGGTGCAAGAGTTGTGGCACTTCGAACATCGCACGTTTTGGGTCGTGGTGGAATTTTGGCAGAAATGATTAATCTTTTTAAGATTGGTTTTGGCGGATATTTTGGAAGTGGATCACAATACATGCCGTGGGTTCATGTGGAAGATTTGGTATCGCAATATATTTTTGCACTTGAAAATGAAAAAATGTCTGGCGCGTATAATACAAGCGCGGGTAATCCAATAAACCAAAAAACTTTTATGAGAAGCATTCAAAAAGTTTTCGGATTTTATTTTACACTTTTTGTTCCAGCTTTTGTTGCAAAGATTGTAAAAGGGGAATTTGCAAATGCGCTTTTGGGAGGACAGAGAATTGATTCTTCAAAAATTAAAAAATCAGGTTTTATTTTTAAATTTGAAGATTTAAATTCTGCACTTTTGGATATCAAAAATAAATACTACAAAAAGTAATTTTATTTTGTATGAAGATACATATAAATATCTTCAATTGCTGTCACGGCGTCTCCGGCAGCAATGTTGTTTTGATGATAGAGGATATTTGTACAATCTCCTGCCGCCCAGATGCCTGGAACTTCAGAAGATTTTCTCCAAGGGTCAATTTTAACTCTCTTGTATTCGTCTAAAGTTAAAACGCCTTCTAGGAAATTTGTATTTGGAATTTGTCCAATCTCAACAAAAATACCTTTTGCGTCTAGAATTTTTTCTTCGCCGTCTACTTTAAATTTAATTCCAGAAACAAATTTATCTCCCAATATTTCTGTAACCTCTGCGTTCAGAATTCCAGTCATGTTTGGGTGACTTAAAACTTTATCCACTGTAATCTTGTCAGCCTTAAATTCAGCGCTTCGGTGTATTAATGTCACACTTTTTGTATAAGCTAAAAGTTGTGCTGCTGTTTCAAAGCCCGCATTTCCTCCGCCCAAAACTACGACATCCATCCCAGAGAAAAGTGGACCATCGCAAGTTGCGCAGTAAGTGAGTCCTTTGTGTTCAAGTTCGTCAGCTTTTGAAACAGAATTAGGTAATTTTCTTCGAGAGCTTCCAGATGCAACAAGAACAGTCTTCGTTTCAAAAGATTCTCCTTTGTTTGTTTTCACAGAAAATCCGTCGTCGTTTTTCAAAACACTTTCTACCAAAGAACCTTCTTTGATTTGCAAAAATTCTCCCTCGTAATATTTTACGTGTTCTTTAAAACTTTTCGCCAAGTCTTGTCCAGAGATTTCCGGAGTTCCTATCCAGTTAAAAATTTTGTCTGAAACAACAGATTGTCCTCCAAATTCTCCTGCGATAAGTAATGTTTTTAGTTGTTTTCTTGCTGCGTAAACCGCCCCTGAAGCGGCAGCTGGTCCGCCACCGATAATTATTAAATCAAACATTGTTAGATTTTAGCTTTCAGCTTTTGGCCTTTAGCTTATTTAAATTATAACTTTTGTATTATAGCATAAACGAAAAGAACCCCGCTGGTGTGCGGGGTTCTGCGTTGTCAGGGCCGGTTTAATGACTTCAGTTTCCGTAGAGCTTGTCGTCAACAGCCTCGTAAATATATGCTCTACCGTAGCGGTGCAATACTAATCCCGGGGAAACTCTCACAGATCCATTTCTTTTACCCAATAGGACGTCATATCTGTACTGGATTTGATTAAAGATCGTGTCAAGAGATGGGCCCACCATATCTCCGTAACCACCGTTGAAACCATTTTCTTTTACCGCGGTCACGCGACCAGTAGTGGCGACTTTTTTCACCGCACACAGGTTCAGCTCATTCTGAAGTTCTTGGTTCTTTTTGTGTAGGCGCTGAACTTCTTTTTTTGATTATCAAGCTGATTAAGCGTAAACAAGAGGATAAAGACGGCGATTATTGTCATCACCACCTGTATTAGTAAGGATAAAATCGGGTTTTTCATTTGTGAAGGTTTTGGTTCGTTTAATATTAATTTAATCTTAAAAACACAAATTGTCAATATAAAGAAAACCGCCGTGAGGCGGTTTTCTTGGCTAGTGGCTAAAGCCTAACCACTAACAGCTATCTTATTTCTTCCTTCTAAGGAATGCTGGGACTGCGCTCCAGTCATCTTTGTCGTCGTCTTCATCTTCGTCATCATCGAAGGCGTCACCATCGATAATTTCAATAGGATCTTTTGAATGTTTTGCTGGCATTATATCGTCCAGTTCGAATTCTTCAATTCCTTTTTTCGGTTTTGTTATAACCTCATCTTTAGTTTCTTCTTTCAGTGAACTTAGTTGTTTTTGGATATTAACTTCGTTTTGAGATTGAGTGATTGTTTTTTTAGGACTTCCAGTAGGGAAGCCAGTCGCAATAACTGTAATTTGGATTTCTCCTTTCTTTAGTTTTTCGTCGCGAGTTGTTCCGAAAATAACACGAGCATCTTTGTCGATTGATTCTGTAATAATCTTTGCGGCTGATTGAACTTCTTGAAGTCCAAGATCGTCACCACCAGCAACAGAGAACAAAACTCCTCGTGCGCCGTTGATAGATATTTCAAGTAGTGGTGAGTTGATTGCTCGAAGGGCAGCTTCTTCTGCTCTGTTGTCTCCGGCCGCTCTTCCGATTCCCATAAGAGCTGAACCAGCGTCTGACATAATAGCTTTAATATCGGCAAAGTCGACGTTGATAATACCTGGAGTTGTGATGAGGTCTGAAATTCCTTCAACAGCTTGTCGCAAAATGTCGTCGCACATGGCAAATGCGTCTTTCAGAGTTGTTTCTTTTTCTGTGATTGCAGAAAGTCTGTCGTTTGGAATTATAACTATTGCATCAACTTCTTTTTCAAGTTCTTTGATTCCTTGTTCTGCAAGTCGAAGTCTGTGTTGCCCTTCGAAAAAAAATGGTTTTGTAACAACGGCAACAGTTAAGATTCCTTGTTCTTTTGCAGCTCTTGCAACTATTGGCGCTGCACCTGTTCCTGTTCCACCACCCATACCACAAGCGATAAAAACCATATCAGTACCTTTCAAGATATCTTGAATTTCTGATTTTGTTTCTTCAGCAGCCTTCTTTCCAATCTCTGGATTCATTCCAGCTCCCAAACCTTTTGTTAAATTTTTCCTAAGTGGATTTTCTTTCTGCAAGAGATTTGTGTAAGTCTTGGGTATCAGTATTCATCACGATAAAGCCAACTTCTTTAACTTTAGAAGCAATCATGTGATTTACCGCGTTGCATCCTGAACCACCAACACCAACAACCTTTATTCTCGCAAATGTTTCGACATCAGTTGTAATTTTTGCCATATGTGAATTCGAATTTCTAGTAATAATCGTGTTCAAACATAATACCAGAAAAGGCAAAATAGGGGAAAGGGTTGACAGGTTTGTTGTTTTTGTATGTTTTTAGTGAGAAAGGGGCGCCGGGCTTCTAAAATGCCCATATCTAAATTCTGTCGATATATCGATAGAATTTAGATATTAAATATAGAGCGCGGTCAGGCCCGCGCTCTTTTACTAAAAAGCTAACTTCTAAAGGCTAAAAGCTGCTTTATGGCATTAGTTGTTTTGCGATATTTTTGAAAAAATCTCCAATTGATTTCATTATTTTTACAAAAGGGTTTGAGTAGCTGTTATGGCCTTGATTATATTTTCCAGACATACAAAGCCCATAAACAACATACCAAGCAGGATCTTTCAAAACTCCAGAACCAATAGATCCCGCCATTGTGATAGGTAAATTTAAAATATCTTTTGCAATTCTTTCTGTCATTTCGTTGTTTGTTGCACCGCCGACAATAATAGCCCCACCGGCCAATCTTCCATCTTTGTTTATCTTTTTCAAAAACTTTTGAATAATTTCAAAAAATTCTGTAATTCTAGCTTCGGCAATTTCTTCAACTTCTCTTTGACTAAAGTTTCCAGTAATTTCTCCTTTTTTAATTTTCTCTGCTTCGTCCAAACTTATTTTAAGCCCAAGTGCCAAATCTTTTGTTATATCCATTCCACCAAGAGGAAGAACTTTTATCGAAATAATATCTCCATCTTCAAAAACAGAAAGAGAAACGGTTTCAGAACCAATATCAACCAAAATACAACCTGCTGTTTTTTGCTGAGCCGACAAAACAGCCACACTCGATGCGAGCGGCGCTGCTATTACGTCCACAACATCCACGCCTGCATTGTTTACAGAATTTACCAAAGCTTCCAAATGTTGATTTATACAAGTTACAAAAAGACTTGTAACTTCGAGTTTTACTCCACGAAGTCCTTCTGGTCTTCCAAATAAATCTTTTCCATCGAGTTTGTAAACGTAGGGAATAGAGTCTATAACGTGTCTATTTAAAAGTTTGAGACCTTGCTCACTTTCTCTGACGGCGTTTTGAACATCGAGAGAAGAAACTTCGTTGTCTGCGCGAGAAATTATCGCTGTTCCTTTTGCGAGCTTAGATTCAAGGCTTACTCCACCAACAGCCAAAGTTGCTTGGCGTATTTTTATTCCTGATCTGTGTTCTGCTTCACGCAAAGCCTTCATTATACTTCGAACCACTTCTTCTGGTTGATTTATGTAGCCGTTTTTAATTCCTCTGGCTTCAGATTTTCCTGTGCCGATAATTCTAGAAGTTTTTTTATCTCTTTCTTTCAAATGCTCAACAACCATCACTTTTACCAAGTGACTTCCAAGATCAATTCCAACTGTTATATTTTTTGACATTGAAATTTAAAACAAAGAAAAAATTAAAGATGAAACATCTTTACAAACTTTCCTCGCTTCCATTTTACTACCATGTGTCATTCCCTTCAAATGCAGCATTCCGTGGATAACTAAAAACCCCAAATATTCTAAATATTTTTTATCAAAATTCTTTGCTTCTGTTCTTATTGTCCCGAGATTTAAAATAATTTCTCCTGTGTCTTTGTCTAAAGGGAAGCTTAAAATATTTTTATGATCTTTATTTCCTTTAAATTGTTTACTCAAACTTTCGATTGTTTTGATATCAACAAAAACAATACTCAAAGAATATTCTTTTCCAAGAATTTCATTTTTTATACGAACAAAAGGCAAGCTTGAGCTTGCCTTTTGTCATTCTTTTATTATCGAATTTTTAGCCTCTTTAGTTTCCATTACTTTATTTTACCCATTTTTTGCAGATGTTCTCGTTCTGCTTGTTTTTCCAATTCTTTTCAAAGCGTTTTTCTTTAGTACGAATGCTGATAGTTTTTCTTTCTGCGTATCTAAGTGATCGAACTTTCTTAACTAAACCAGAATCCGCTGCTTTACGTGAAAATCGACGCATTAAACTTGCGCTATTTTCTCCTTGTTTTGCTACTTGTAGTAATGCTTTTGCCATATGTTTCGAAAGATTAACATAGTATCTTAACTAATGCAAGGCCCAAATAGTGGGTATTACAAAAGCTGAACTGGGTTTATCCAAATAGACCAATAAGAGGAAGAGACCTTAGTTTTTTAAACAGTTCTTTGTCTTGTTTTCCGTCTGGTGAGAGTATTTGATTTGACCACAAACTTCGTTCAATTTTGATTATCATTGTGACAGTGAACTCTGTTTTCCGGTCCTGGTTTCTTGGATTATCGGTTTGTAATCTTTATATGATTCGTTTAAATATTCTTTTATATTTTCTTTTTCTTCTAAATTTCCAACGCAACCGACTTTTATAATTGTATAAAAAGGCGGATAGTTATATTTTTTTCTATTTTCAATATCGTCTTTGTAAAATTGTAAAAGATTTCTGTTTTTTATATGAGAGTAAAACTTTTTCATCAGGATTTCGTGTTTGAACCAAAAGACTCTTTTTTGTGTATGAATTTAATAGAACAATCAGATCAATAATTTTTTCGTAAATGTTGTAGTTTGGAATATTGAAAAGACTATCAAAAGAAATAACAGCCACATTTTCAATTTCTTGTTTTGCATAGAAAAAAGCAAGTTCAGTTCCAATCAAAATTGATCCTGGCGTACTTTCAAACGCCTTCATTATCTTTTCAGCATCTTTTTCTGATTTTACAGTTTCTTTGTCCATCAAAAAAACTCTTTCTTTTTCGGCAATTTTTAAAACCTCTTCATAAACTTTCTGAGTTCCAATTCCGAGAGTCGCTAAATTCCATCCACCCGCAATTTTCACAAAGTTTTTCAGCGCTGATTTTTTGGTTTTTATTGTTTTGAAATATCTAATTCCTTTTTCTCGGTCTTCGTATAAAATAACTGGTTCGCCGTTTTCAGTGACAACAGTCCCGCAGTCGTTGCAGATTGTTGTTGTCGCATAGCCCTTTCGAAGCGTGAATAAAAATATTCTGCTTCCGTTTTGCATTGTTTGTTTAATTTTTTGAAAAAACTTTTTTGAAATAATTTGAAAGTCTTTTGTTTTTGTTTTCTTTCATGTCAATTATTTCCTCCTCTTCTTTTTTCTGGAAGTCTAGTAATGGACGAAATTCTGAAAGCTCTCCAGTTCTTGTTTTCCAAATCGTTTCTGTTCGCAAGATTGAATCTGCAAAAATTATTTTTGTATTTTGTTCATATGAAAGAGCTTCGGCAAAAATTCGAGCATCTAAGTATGGTTTTTGAAGAGAAACATATCCACCAGAACTTTCTCTTTCTATTATTATTGTTCCAAAATCATTTCTCGGTACAAAAAAGAAGCTCGGCGTCGAGAAAATAACAACAGGGTGTTCGCTATCGACTATTTTATTATATTTTTCTATAAATTCTTTTTTTGAAGAGCCGCCGTGGATTAAAAAAGAATATTCTTCGAATTCCTTTTTGAAGAGATTCGTAAAAATATTTTGCGTCGCTTATATTTGGAAAGCACAAATACACAGATTCTTTTTTTGCAAAAGATTCTCGAATATATGTTTTGAAAATAACGAGCCTGTCTTCTGTCGGCGCTTGAAAAGAATATTTTTCTCTGGCGAGTGGTCCACGAACATGATCATTAACACTTTTTTTATTTATTTCTTGATAGTTTGTAAAAAGTAAAGATGGCACAAGAGTATTTAAAACTTGTCCGGTGCTGGCGACAAAATAGTCTTTTACAAATCGCACGATTTTAAAAAAGATGGAAGAAAGACAGAACTTCCTTTTATTTTTATTATTTTTTTTAGATTAAAATCCGCTTCTTTTATATCACCCTTTTGGGCGCTAATATCTTCGACTTGCAAAACCATTCCTTCGATTTCTTTGTTCCTGAGGGGCGCAGTTACAATGTCTCCCACAGATATTTCTTTGCCAGAAAAATATGTTAATTTTTCTGCATTTAAAGCTTTTACAAACGGGACAATAGTAACTATCTTCATACCTGCATTTTAGCATTAAATAAATTGTTTTAGACAGATTGACATTTATGCTAAAATTGACCAATGAAATTTTTACCTGCCATTTTGAAAGAGTTAAAAGTCGCCCCGGGGCTGATGCTGGAAAAGACAAACACTTGGTTCCAGACGAAGAATATAATGAATTTTGGGAAGCTTTTTATGGAGCTCTAACTTCACGATTTGATTTTTCTTTTCCTGTTTTGGATGCACAAGAAAAAATAAATCCATATTTTGGATATTTTGGTTTTCGTTTTCATCCGATAAAACTTGAACCAAATTATTTTCATCTAGGACTTGATATTAGTGATAAGTCAAAAACTCAGGTGACTCCAATTTTGGATGGGATTTTAGAATATTCTGGTTTTGGTCTTGTAAACGGAAATTATGTTTTTCTTTCTCATCCAAATGTTGTAACAGAAGATGGTTTCAAACTTTATTCTATTTATATGCATTTGAAAAACACTGCGGTGAAATTTTCTTCATATCAAAAAATGTTAAGGCAAATTAGTTTTAATCATTATCCAAGTATTGAAATTAAAAAAACAGATGTTTTGGGCGGGATGGGAAGTTCTGGGATTTCAGAAGGTGTTCACGTGCATCTTCATCTTCAACTTGAATTTCGTGATGAAAAGGGAAATATTATCGTTATCGATCCTGCAAAAGTTTTAGGTCTTCAAAAAAGTGCGAATTTAAGCGAAAATATAAAAAGCGTTGAAGAATTTGAAAAATTCAAAAAAGAAAACGAAAACGACATTAAAAAATACTTTAGTTTTAAAAAGTAAAATGCAAGATTTTAAAGATAGTTTAAAAATAGTTGGCGGTAAAAAATTAAAAGGAAAAATCCGCCCACAAGGTGCAAAAAACGAAGCCTTTCAAGTTATCGCCGGGGCTCTTTTGACTTCTGAAAAAGTTACAATAAAAAATATTCCAGATATTTTAGATATTAGAAATCTTTTTGATATTTTAAAAATTATTGGTGTAAAAATAGAAAACTTTTCACCCGGAGAGTATATTTTTGATTCTTCCGGAATTGATGTTTCTAAAATGCAAACAAAGGAATTCTCCAATTCTTTTTCTAAGCTTCGAGGATCACTCATGGTTGCAGGTGCCATGCTTGGACGTTTTGGTCTAGGCTATCTTCAAGAGCCTGGTGGAGACAAGATTGGTGTTCGTCCTGTTACAACTCACTTGCGAGGTTTTGTTGATATTGGCGCAACTTTCCAAAAAGAAGTTGATTTGCAAAAAATTGAATTTAAAAAAATAAATTCAAAAAGAATAACACTTCGTGAGGCTTCGGTTACAGGAACAGCAAACGTAATACTTGCAAGTGTTTTACAAAAAGAATCTCCACATGAATTAGAAATTTTCAACTCAGCTTGTGAGCCATATATAGAGCAACTTTGTAAAATGTTAAACAAAATGGGTGCAAATATTTCTGGGGCTGGAACAAATTTACTTAAAATAAAATCAGTAGAAAAACTTTCTGGAACAGAACACGAACTTTTGCCCGACATGATAGAAATTGGAAGTCTTATTTCTTTGGCAGTTGTTTGCGGTGATGGGATTTTGATTGAGGGTGCTAAACTTTCTCATCTTGGAGATATTGCAAATATAATTTTTCAAAAACTTGGCACTAAAATAGAAGAAAGGGAAGACGGACTTTTTATTCCAGAACATAAAGAATTCTCGATTCAAACACCTTCGGCTCGTGGAAAAAGTATAAGAGTTATTTATGATGATAAATGGCCAGGACTTTCTCCAGACCATATTAGTAGTCTTATTGTTATGAGTGTTTTTGCAAAAGGTTCTGTGACTTTCCGTCAACGTATGTTCGACAGACGTTTACTTTTCTGTGATGTTTTAAATCAAATGGGTGCAGAAATTGTTATGTCACATCACCAAGAAGTTACGGTGATTGGAAACAATAGAAAAAATGATTTGATTGGCTTGAATATGGCATCACCCGATATTCGTGCCGGAATGGCACTTTTGATAGCCGCTCTTTCTGCAAACGGTGAAAGTGTAATAAACAATGCAAGTCAAATTCACAGAGGTTATGAAAAAATAGTGGAAAGACTTTCTGCTCTTGGTGCAGAAATTAGTTAAAAAGAAGATGCGCCCCTCGGGCGCATCTGTTCTCCTTATCAGCTCTTCGCTGGCGTTTATGCACGAACGCATATTTCTATTATCGTGATGTATTCCGTTTTGGCACCCTTTTCTTTTAGTTTGGTTTCCTTAAATATTATGCCAATCCTGTTGTAATAGTGAAAAAGGTTATTTCTCAAAAGAGCTGAAGTGACGTGCCTATCAATCTCACCGTAGTGTTTTGTCTTGGTGTGTTGATTGTCTTCGTTCTTCCATTCAAAAACAAGATCTTTTACCCCAGATATACTTCTGTACTTATCAGAGTTTGTACTTGTTATAATCTCGAAATTGGGAACTTCAATTTTCATACCCATGGATACATAGGAGCTGTCTGAGAGTCCTTTGTTCGGGGTTAGTGCTGTTTGCATCATGATGTCTTGCTTGTTTGGTCCGTTTAAAAATCTAACACAAACATGGTTTTTTGTATATGTGCTATTTTTTCATAAAATTAAAAATCAGCCTCGCTAGTTTTTCCATAGGGAATTGTTTGTATGGATTTACTTGCTTGCTAATAGTAAACACAGAAACAACATAGTGAGAATTTTTACCTTTTATCACTCCTGTATCATGGCTCCAACGTATTAGTGCCCAGCCTTTTGTAAAAATATTTTTAACTGTAGGTAAAATATTTTTTTTATAAAGATTTGTTTCAAACCATCCACCTTTTCTAAAATATGAAGTATATTCTGAAAGAGACAAGCCTTGTTTTCCATGTTTATTCCAATTCAACATATATTCCTTTAATTTATTTGAAACAAATGGCGAAATAAGTTCTTCTTTTTCTACTAAATAGAAAAATTCTGCGACATGTCTCGCTGATGTTTTTGTTGATTCAGAGTGTCGATATTTTTCTTCTTCTTTTTCTCTGCTTATAAATTTTCTTGTAACTTCACTCCCGCCCCAGTTGTATTTTTGAATTATATTTTTATTTATATTTTCTCTTCCCACTAAATCTATTAGAACATTTGAAGCGGTGTTGTCGCTTCGCGAAAGCATTAAATCAAGTAAATAATTTATAGAAAATTTTTCTCCAGATTTTAAAAGTTTACGTGTATCGCCAGGAAAAAGATTAATATCTTTGTCGACATCGTTTGGAGCTTTGATTTCAATTATTTGATCAAGTGAAAATTCTCTAATATCAATTTTTCTGAGAACCTCTGCGCCAATGAAAATTTTATAAACAGAAGCTGGGTAAATAAATTTATCAAAATTGTAACCAAAAATTTTCGGCTCTTTTTCTTTTAAATCAATAATAGCTATACCAATATCTTTTTTAGTAAAACCAAATTCATTTAAAGTATCTATAAATTTTTGACTTCTTTCTTTATCTTCAGGAAACATATTTAAATTTTAACACAAAATAATCATCGTAATTTTATTTATTGTCAAGAGCTTTCGGGTAAATATAAAAATGCTATAATCCTTTAACTTATGGGATTTTTTAGCAAGAAATTAGGAATAGATCTTGGGACTGCAAATACGCTTGTTTTTGTTCCTGGAAAAGGAATTGTTTTAAACGAGCCGGCTGTTGTGGCTGTGTCTGAGCAAGATAATAAAATTCTCGCTATTGGTCTTGAGGCAAAGCAAATGATTGGACGAACTCCAGAAAATATTATCGCGTATCGTCCGATGAAAGATGGTGTTATTGCTGATTATCGTGTGACAGAAGCCATGCTTCGATATTTTATGAATAAAGCGCTTGGTTTCAATATTATAAAACCAGAAGTGATGATTTCTGTTCCGGCGGGCGTGACTTCGACAGAACGTCGAGCGGTGGTTGAAGCAGCGATCAAAGCTGGTGCGAAAAATGCATATGTTGTTAAAGAGCCAATCTTGGCGGCTATTGGTGCCGGAATTCCAATTCACGAATCGAAAGGTCACATGGTGGTGGATATTGGCGGTGGAACAACAGACGTGGCGGTTATTTCTCTTGGCGGTATTGTTGCGGCAAATTCAGTGAAGTGTGCTGGAAACAAAATCGATCATGCTATCGCCGACTATATTAAAAAAACTTTTAACTTGGCTATTGGCGACCGAACTGCAGAACAGGTGAAAATTAAAATTGGTTCAGCGATAACTTTGGAAGAGGCCGCTTTGGTGGCGACTATTAAAGGACGAGATTTTGTTCAAGGTTTGCTACAAGAACTGCCCAGAATTACAACAGAGCGAAATCGTTCAAGCGATCGACAAAGAATTGAAACTTATCATAAAAGCTATTAAAGATGTTTGCAAGAAACTCCTCCAGAGCTGGCAAGTGATATAATTGATCAAGGGATAATCATGACGGGAGGATCTTCGATGCTTCAAGAAATTTACCAGAACTTGTTTACCGAAGAACTGGGAGTAGGCGAGACTTGCCGACGATCCGCTTTCTGTGTTGTAAAAGGAACCGGTATTGCCTTGGAGCACTTGGATACATACAAACGTTCGGTGTGCTAAACGTTAATTATGTTTACACTCGATAATAAAAATTTACATCGCTTATTTGATTGAGTCGGAACTTTCTCTTTTGCCGGAAATTATTTCTGTTCTGGAAAGCTTTGGATTTAAAACTTCCGGCAACCCTGACTTTCTTAAAAGAAACAGACACTTTCAGTATTGAAGACGCCAGAGGTGAAAAGTTTCAATCTCAAAAATCTTTTCTGGGAAGGCAAAAAAATAATTTTAATTTCTACAAAATATTTTTCAAGAGAATTAACAAAATGCACTTTTGAAAGTTTTGGAAGAGCCGACGCCAAACGTTCATTTTTTTATTGTTACTCCAATAACCTCTATTTTGATTGATACCTTAAAATCGAGACTTTTATTTTAAAAACAGAAAGTTTGTCAGAAAAAACAGAATTAGAAAAACTTGCGAAAGATTTTTTGAGTAAAGAGAAAGAAAGAAAGATTATCGATTGTTTCAAAAATAATTAAAAAGTTTAAAAAAAGAAGAAAATACAACTTCGTTAAAAGTTTACGTGGTTTTATTTTTGAATGAATTAGAAAGTTAGTTTCAAAAAAAGAAAACAGGAAGAGTTCGATATTCGCAACTTATTTGGAAAATTAAAGACTATGTTCACGACCAAGGTGCGTCGGTCAAAAAATCTTTTGGAGACGTTGGCGTTGACTTTTTAGGATTTTGGCACGTGGGCTGCTATATTCTTTTCTTTAAAATCTTGTTACTATATTTTTATGGTATACAATTCAAATATTTTTTAAAGAAGAGAACCTGGTAAAAGTCACAGATTGGCTTAAAAAAGAATATTCTTCTTTATACTGGTCAGGCAAATCCATCTGTTCTATGGACGGAATCACAGTTGACTCTTATGGAACACGTCAACCTATTAAAAACGTCGCTTCTATTTCTATAGAAGATCCTAAAACTCTTCGAGTTGTTCCTTGGGATAAAGTCAGCTAAAGAAATCGAAAATGGAATTATCGCTTCTGATATTGGTCTTTCTGTTGCAACAGACGACGCAGGGTTGCGAGTAATTTTCCCTCAGCTCACAGGAGAGACAAGAGAGAAGCTTGTAAAAGTTTTAAAAGGCAAACTAGAAGACGCTCGTGTTTCTGTAGAGAAAGAAGAGAATCAGCAATGAAAGATATTGATGCAAAAAGAAGGAGAAGGTGGAACATCGGAAGATGATATTAAGTTTGCAAAAGCAGAAGTTCAAAAACAAGTCGACGATACAAACAAGATTCTTGAAGATATTTTGGTCAAAAGAATCTATGGTTCTTATTAAATAATGTCTGTAATAATTTTCATACTAATACTTGCAGTTTTGATAATCGTTCACGAATACGGTCATTTTATTGTTGCAAAAAAATGGGGAATTAGGGTCGATGAGTTTGGCTTAGGTTATCCTCCGCGTGCAAAGGGATTTTTTGTTTAGAAAAAGGAACACTTTTTACTTTAAACTGGATTCCTTTTGGGGGATTTGTAAAAATTTTTGGTGAAGATCCAGATGATCTGCCCGCTGAAGAAGTTCGGGCAAGTGAATCTTTAAACGGTGAAAACAAAAGTGTTGCTCTGACAAGCAAGTCAAAATTTGCCCAAGCTAGCGTTATGTTCGCTGGTCCCGCTTTTTAATTTTATTTTGCTTGGTTCGTAATCCTGGTTTCTGTTTTTATCGGTCTGCCTTCTTCTGTCGATTCTTCATATGAAGGTGATTAATATTATTAATGTTCAAAACATAATCACAGAAGTTGTAAAAGATTCTCCGGCTGATGACGCAGGTATTTCTGTTGGTGACAGTATCAGATCTGTAACTTGGCAGGAGCCTCTTTTTGATTCACTGACAGATGATCATTTGAAAATGTAAAGAGGGCGACATCATCGAGCTTGATATAAAGAGATGGAAATGTTATGAAAAAATATTTATATTATGGAGATTTTGAAATCGAGAGGTAAACAAGCTGTGGGGTTGGAATTCAAAAGTTGGAATTTACAAGCCGCCGTTTTCAAAGGGTATAAGTTTAAAGTTGCGGGCGATATGATTTGGCAAATTACTGCCGGGCTTTGGAATTTGATTGTCGATGCTTTTAAAGGTAGGAGCCCGGATGTATCAAATTTAACTGGACCTGTCGGGATAGTTTCTTTGGTTGGCGATGCGAGCAATTTAGGAATCGTTTATCTTTTGATGTTTGTTGCGCTCATTTCTATAAATCTTGTGGTGTAATAAACTTACATTACCTTTTCCGGCGCTCGATGGTGGTAGAATTTTGTTTTTAATTATCGAAAAAATAAAAGGTGGAAGGATTTCTCCTAAAATAACCAACACGTTAAACTCAGTTGGTTTTATCGCCCTCATCGCTCTCATGATTTTCATCACTTTTCGTGATATTACGAATCTTTTTTAAAACCCACACAAATATTTGACATAAAATTGTATTAATGATAGAATAATGAAATCTTATAGTAAAAGTTAATATTTATGGCAATTATTTCATTTAGACCAAAGAATACAAGCAAAAAGCTCTTGTCTGTCCTAAAAGACAGATCGCTTATATTATCTCAAATCGATATGGTTTGGGCGATGATACAAAGAGAAAAACTCTTGAGGCTATTGGACAAAAATATGGCATCACAAGAGAGCGAGTAAGACAAATCGAAAACGCAGCTCTTGCTTCTATTAGAAAATCAGACGCAATGAAGTCTGAAGAAGCTGTTTTTGAAGAATTAAAAGATTTGATCCATTCTCTTGGTTCTGTTGTTCACGAAAGTGAATTATTGGAGCACATTTCAGACGATAAGTCTGTTCAAAATCATATTAACTTCTACCTTGTACTTGGAGATGCTTTTACTCAACACAAAGAAGACGATAACTTTAAAACACGATGGGCTGTAGAAAACGATGCTGTTGAATCAATCCACAATGCACTTAAAAATCTTTACAAATCTCTAAGTGCTGATGAACTTGTTGTTGAAAATGAAATGATTAGCCGATTTTTGGGACACATCAAAGAAGTTTCAGATGAATACCGAGATGAAGAAATTCTAAGACGATGGCTGCGAATTTCTAAGAAGATTGCAAAAAACCCTCTAAACGAATGGGGAAGAGCAGAATCAAAAAATGTAAAAACTCGAGGAGTTAAAGATTACACTTTCTTGGTTTTGAGAAAACACGGAGAACCAATGCACTTTAAAGAAGTTGCAGAAGCTATCACAAAAACTTTCGGTAAGAAAACTTTGGCAGCGACAACTCACAACGAACTTATCAAAGATCCAAGATTCGTTTTAGTTGGACGAGGAAAATACGCTCTTAGAGAATGGGGATACAAACCTGGAATCGTGAGAGACGTGATCAAAGATATTTTGGTTGCAAACGGTCCAATGACAAAAGACGAAGTCGTTGATGCTGTTTTGAAAGAAAGATTTCTAAAAAGAAACACAATTCTAGTAAATCTACAAAACTCAAAATTCTTCAAAAAACTTCCAGACGGAAAATACACAGTTTTAAAATAAAATAACGCAAAATTCCCCACAGGCTTGTGGGGAATTTTGTTGTATAATATTTATGTGAAAAAAACACTTATAACTATCGAGCTCTTTCTGATACTTCTTATCGTGGTGCTTTTTGGTTTTTTGCTTTTTATTTTCACAAACTCAAAAATAGAAAACAACCCCGTGATTCCCGTGGCGACAGTAGACACTTCAGAGCTTTACTGCGGAATTTCTGTTACAAGTCCACAAATTGATTCTGAAGTTTCTTTGCCTTTGGAGGTTTCTGGATATATAAGTGGTTGTGGTTGGGAACCTTTTTTGAATTATGTTGCAAAGCTTGAAATTTACGATTCCGAAAATAATCTTGTTGGAAGACCTTTTCTTGTTCCTAAAAAGCAAGGTGGACCGTCTCCTGTTTCTACACAATTTCATTTCACGATAAACAATTTGCCTATCGAAGAAGGTAAAGTAAATTTTGTATTTAAAAATTTTAGTAGTAATGAAAAAACGACAACAATTCCAGTTACGATAGTGAAGAAGACAGAAGAAGATAAGATATAATAAAAAGTGTAATAAAGTATGGAGACTGATATTTTTCTAGCAACATTTGAAAGAATTCCGACTATCATTTTCGGTAGCGCTCGTTTTTGGTTGCCTCTTGTCTTGGTTTTTCTTGGTTGGAAACTTTGGGTTAATTATGTAAGAGAAGATTGGCTTTCTGGTGTTAAGTGGGTTTTGCTTGAAATAAAAGTTCCAAAAGAAGTTTTTAAATCTCCGGCTGCGATGGAGCTTGCTCTTTCAAACGCACTTTCTCAGGGTGGTGGTGTTGCTAACAACTATCAAAAATATTGGCAAGGTCGGGTTATAAATTGGTTTTCTTTAGAGATTGTTTCTTTGGGTGGTGAAATTCATTTCTTGGTTCGTACACCAGTTGGTTTTCGTCGGGTGATTGAATCTCAGATTTATGCGCAGTATCCCCAGGCTGAAATTTTTGAAGCAGAAGATTATGTTGAAGAAGCAATCGCTGATATGCATAAAAGAGAATGGGCGCTTTTTGGAACTGAATTTAAATTAACAAAAGAAGATCCATATCCGATCAAAACTTACACAGACTACGGGCTCGACAAAGCCATTGGCTCAACAGAAGAAAATCAAAGAATCGACCCAATAACGCCAATGATAGAATGGATGGGTGGAATTGGTCCAAACGAACAAGTCTGGTTTCAGATTATAGTTCGTGTTTCAAAGTGGACATATAGAAAGCCTGGACTTATGGGTGGGTATTCTGACTATCAACAAAAGACAAAAGATATTCTTAAAGAATTGAAAGAAAAATTTGAGCCAACAGGAGACGATCAGTTTAAACGCTTGGCAATGACAGAAGAAGATAAGCTCGCAATGGCCGCGATAAACAGAACTTTAAACAAGCAAGGTTTTGATTGCGGAATTAGGGCGATATATCTTTCTCCAAAAGAATATTTTGATGGAATGAACATTACGGGTTTGACTGGAATAATGAAGCAATATAATTCTTTTACTTTAAATGGTTTTAAGCCAGATAACACAACAGCCTTTGATTACCCTTGGCAAGACCCTTCTGGAAATAAAACAGTGAAGAAAAAAAGAGAAATGCTCGATGCATATGCACAAAGATCATGGTTCTATCCTCCATATGTTCGTCCGCACTTTGTTCTTACTTCAGAAGAGCTCGCGACGATTTTCCACTTTCCTGGTCGTGTGTCTGAAACTCCAAGCTTGGGTAGAATTGAATCAAACAAATCAGAACCTCCGACAAACTTGCCAATTTAGCTATTTATGCAAAATTTAAATTATCAAAAACCAAAAAGTAAAATATCTTTTCACCAAAAAATTGTAATCTTTTTAGGGCTTTTGTTTTTGGTTGTTGTTTTAGCACTTAGTGTTTTGTTTACCGCCCCGTCAAATTTTCCAAAAGGTGAAATAATTGAAATAGAAAAGGGAAGCTCTCTTATGAAAGTTTCGGAAATGTTAAAAGAAAAAGGTGTGATTAAATTCCCAAGAATTCTTGACGCTTTTGTGATTGTTTTTGGTGGAGATAAAAGTATTGTTGCCGGAGATTATTCTTTTGAAAGACCAATAACCGTTTTCGAAGTTGCCCACAGAATTATAAATGGAATTCATGGAATTGATTCTGTTCGAATTTCAATTCCAGAAGGTGCGACTCGAGAAGAAATGGCAGAAATTTACCACGAAAAACTTTTAAATTTTTCTGAAGAAGATTTTCTGTTTCTAACAAAAGACTTAGAAGGTTACCTTTTCCCCGACACATATATCTTTTTTGTCACCGCAGAAGCGCCGGACGTGGTTGATCGAATGCTTGTAAATTTTGATTCTAAAATAGCGCCGCTTTTATCTGATATTGATAAATCTGGAAAAACACTTTCTGAAATTGTAACAATGGCGTCTATTATTCAAAAAGAAGCTTATAATATTTATTCAGAGCAACAAACAATTTCTGGAATTTTGTGGAAAAGAATTGATAAAAAAATGAGACTTCAAGTTGATGCAACGCTAAAATATATAACCGGGAAGCCATCATCAAAATTAACCTTAGATGATTTAGCTATGGAGCACGACTACAACACTTATAAAAATTATGGACTTCCACCGGGACCAATAGGTTCGCCAAGTATAAAAGCAATCAGGGCTGCTCTTTATCCGATAAGTTCGCCATATTTCTTTTACTTGCACAGTAACTCAGGTCAGGTGTATTATGCAGTTGATCACGCAGGGCATATTCAGAATAAAAATAATTACTTAAGATAGAAATGAAAAAACACAATTTAGCTTTTGTTGATATTGAAACAACTGGTTTTGATCCAGATAAGCACGAGATTATAGAGCTCGGTGTTGTTTTGGTTAAACAAGTCGGAGATAAAGGAAATCAGTTTGAGATTATTGAAGAATTTGAATTCAAAATAAAACCAGAAAGAATTGAAGACGCTGATCCACAGGCGCTCAAAGTAAACGGCTATGACCCAAGTCAGTGGGTTTTTGCAAATACTTTAAAAGAGGCGATGACTATTTTTGCAGACAAAACAGAAGGTGCGATTTTTACTGCACACAACCTTACTTTTGATTTTTCTTTTATCGAGCACGCTTTTAAAAAAACTGGTGTAGAAAATAAAATGTTCTATCCAAAACTCGATACTATTTCTGTTGCTTATGCGAAACTTCACGACAATCCTCAAGTAGAGAAGTTTCGCCTTCAAAAGCTTTGCGAGTATTTTGGAATAACAAACGAAAGAGCTCACACAGCTTTGGCTGACGCAAAGGCAACCTTTTTGGTTTACGAAAAGTTAATGAAGCTGTAATTGACATAAATATTTTTTTTGGTACTGTATATAAAACTGTTCCAAATGAAAAACTCAAGAAGCTTCGAACGTGTGTTCGGCCATCTGGGTTCTATTTCATTTGAAGAGAGCCCAAATAAGATAATTTATAACGTCGACTTCTACGAACCAATTGCTGGTATCAAGAAATTTGTATTTAACTTTATAAAGTTAAATAGCAAGATGTGGCACAGGCCAATATTGAAAAGAAAGTCTCTGGATCGTTCGAATCTATTGGTTAATTTTATTGTGGGTGTCTCAAGGTTTGAATGGAAATTTCATCACAAGGTTTGCATGAGGTTTGTTATGAAAAATGTCAAATCTCAAGTTAAGGGTAACAGGTCAGAGAACAGGGCGTTTGAACTACTGTTGGCTGTTGCTGCCGCCGATCCATACATCGAAATTCCCAAATGTCCGGAAGATCTGAAGAGATACGATTTTACTGTTAATGTCAGATCTACCAGAAGTCACGGAAGGCAGACGATATCTGTTCCTGTGCAAATAAAATCGGGCCCTGAAAGTCAGGCAGAACACATTAGAAAATACCCGAAAATCCCTTCGATCCTGATAAGACAAGGAGTTGATTTGAAGGGTTTGATTGAACCAACGAGGAATCTTCTCCACTCGTATGTCGATGAAGGGAAGGTTCTTCACATCTAGAACACTGCGAAACGCAATACCGCGCGCCGAAAGGTGCGCGGTTTGTTCTGGTGTTTTTTCTAAAAATAATTAAACTAAATTTATGAATAAAAAAGAAACAGTTTTTGTTGGGGTTTCTGGCGGGGTCGATAGCTCTGTTTCTTTGGCTATTTTAAAAGAAAAAGGATACAACGTTATTGGATGCTTTATAAAAACTTGGCAACCCGATTTTGTTGAATGTACTTGGAAAGAAGAGCGTCGTGATGCAATGAGAATTTGTGCAAAGCTTGGCGTTCCGTTTCTAACAATAGACGCAGAAAAAGAATACAGAGATTTTGTCGGTATGTATATGATAAACGAATACCGTGCCGGTAGAACTCCGAATCCGGATGTAATGTGCAACAAAGAAGTTAAGTTTGGTGTATTTTTGAAAAAAGCTTTGGAGCTTGGCGCGGATTTTGTTGCGACTGGTCACTATGCGCGAACAAAAAATAAAAAACTCTTAAAAGGAATCGACGAATCAAAAGATCAAAGTTATTTTCTTTGGACTTTAAAAGAAAATCAATTAGAAAAAATAATTTTTCCAATTGGTGAATTGAAAAAAACAAAAGTTAGAAAAATTGCTGAAAAATACGATTTGTTTACAGCAGAGAAAAAAGATTCTCAAGGAGTTTGTTTTTTGGGTCCAATCGATATGAAAGATTTTCTTTCTCACTATATTCCTAAAAAAAGAGGAGATGTTTTAAATCAATATGGTGAGGTCGTTGGTTTTCATGACGGGGCACTTTTCTTTACTTTAGGTGAAAGACACGGATTTTCTATTACAAAAAAGGGGACAGAAGATGGGCGTTTGTATATTGTTTCTCGAGACTTAGAGAAAAATACAATCACAGTTTCTGAAAAAGAGTTTTCTCAAGAAAATAAAGATTATAAAAAAATAAAATTAGAAAATATAAATTGGATTACAAAACCAGAAGAAGGCAAGTTTTATTTTGGAAGAATTCGTTATCAGCAAAAGCTTCAAAAATGTAAAATTTCCGGCGACTTTGTTGTTTTCGAAGAAGATCAAAAATCAAGTATGCCAGGGCAATCTGTTGTTGTTTATGACGGGGAAGAGTGTATTGGCGGCGGGATAATTTCATAAAGTGCTGGGCTCTTTTCATTCTTCACTCTTTAATTTATACTTGGAAAATATGACAAGTAATCAAATCCGCGAAAAATTCTTAAAATTCTTTGAATCAAAAGGACACAAAATAATCCCTTCGGCCTCTCTTATTCCAGAAAATGACAACTCGGTGCTTTTTACAACTGCTGGGATGCAACCACTTGTCCCATATCTTTTAGGAAAAAAACATCCAGAGGGAACTCGTTTGGCAAGCGCACAAAAATGTCTTCGAACGGGTGACATTGATGATATTGGTGACAACCGTCACTTAACTTTTTTCGAAATGCTTGGAAATTGGTCTCTTGGAGACTATTTTAAAGAAGAATCTATTGCTTGGAGTTTTGAGTTTTTAACAGATAAAAATTCTGGTCTTGGGCTCGACGTCTCGCGACTTTATATAACTTGTTTTGAGGGGGACGAAAGCGCGCCAAAAGATACAGAGTCTGCAGAGATTTGGATAAAAGCTGGGATTCCTGAAAACAGAATTTATTTTCTAGGAAAAGAAGACAACTGGTGGGGTCCGGGAGAAAACGGACCTTGTGGACCAGATACTGAAATTTTTTACGATGTGACAGGAAATTGTGGCGAACTTTCTCACGATGAATTTTTGCGCGCACAAAAAGAAGAAAAAGTTATCGAGATTTGGAACAATGTGTTTATGGAATACGAAAGTCGTGATGGAAAAGTTGTCGGAAAACTTTCTCAAAAAAATGTCGATACAGGAATGGGTCTTGAAAGAATTACAGCTGTGGTAAATGGAAAAGAAAGTGTTTATGATACTGATTTGTTTGATTATATTTTTGCAGAAATTTCAAACGGTGATGAAAAGTCAAAAAGAATTATCGCTGACCACGTGCGAGCTTCTTGTTTTTTGATTGCTGATGGAGTGGTGCCAGGCAATACAGAGAGAGCATATATTTTAAGAAGACTGCTTCGAGCGGCTATTAGGCATACTAAAAAATTAGGATTAGAAACGATTTCGGGTCTAGTAGATTCTATTTGTGAAAAGTATAAAGAGGTTTATGAGTTAAATTCTGAAAATATAAAATCTGTAATTTCTGGAGAAGAAAATAAGTTTTTGAATACTTTAGAAAAAGGTTTGAAAGAATTTGAAAAAGGTGAGCGAGATGCATTTTTGCTTTTCACATCATATGGTTTTCCTGTAGAGATGACGCAAGAACTTGCTCGTGAAAAAGGCGAAGTTATTGATTTGGAAATTTTTAATCAAAAAATGAAAGAACACCAAGATAAATCTCGCGTTGGTGGAGAGCAAAGTTTAAAGGTGGCTTGGCTGGAACAAGTGGAAAAATTGTAAAACTTCTCACACAGCTCACCACTTGCTTTTGGCGGCGCTTCAAAAAGTTTTGGGTCCAGAAGTTAAACAACGTGGTTCAAATATTACCGAAGAACGACTTCGGAATAGATTTTTCTTTTGATCGAAAAAATGACTGACGAAGAAAAGTCGGAAGTTGAGAAAATCGTAAATGAAAATATAGAAAAAGATTTAAATGTTGTAAAAAGAGAAATGCCAAAAGAAGAAGCGAAAAAATCGGCGCGGAAATGGAATTTTGGCGCGAAATACGAAGACATTGTTTCTGTGTATTTTATCGAAGATGAAAATGGAAATGCAGTTTCAAAAGAATTTTGTGGTGGTCCACACGTGGAACACACTGGTTTGCTTGGCAAATTTAAAATTCAAAAAGAAGAAGCGAGTTCTGCTGAGTTCGTAGGATAAAAGCCGTGCTTCTATAAAATTGCGTGATATAATAATCGCATATATGTTTTTCTTTTCTCAAAAAAATAAAGAAGAGACTGTTTTCCGCTGTTTTTGATATCAGCTCTGGCTCGGTTGGAGGTTCTATTTTTTAGTAAAACAAAACTCAAAAACCGGTAATCGTTTCTTCTTTGTAGAAATAATTTTAAAGATTCATTGAATCAAAAATGTTGATTCAATGCTTTCTGCTTTGGAAAAACGGCAAACTTCTTCAAAAAAGATATTCACGCTGTTCCGACAAGGTTTTTGCAGTGGTTTCTTCGCCTTGGTCAACAGGCCAGCTTCGGAATATCAAAAGACACAGAAAAGAAAACCTTTGTTTTTACAGAGGTTTTTCGCCAAAAATTTAATAAAGAAGAAATTGAAAAATTTAAAAAGAAAACAATGGCTTCGATGAAATCATCGACAGAAGAACTGTAAATGTTTTATTAAACGGCTTTGAAGCGCCAAGGCCAAACGGAAAAAGGGTAAAAGAGTCTGAAATTCATGTTTTCTTAAGTCTATCTTCAAAAGAAATAATCGAAAGAATTGAAAAAGTTATAATGAATACTTATCAAAAAAGTATTAAATTCACTTCTTCTTTTTTTGCGGATTTTATAGTAGCTCGAGATATTTTCGATAACCTAAACGATTTTATTATTTTAGACATACACGAAGATTCAACAGAAATCTCGGTTATGCAAAACGACTTTTTGGTTGGAACTGCATCGCTTCCTTATGGTAAAAATACTTTAATAAACCACGTGGCAAAAGGTCTTGGTAAAAATCCAACAGAAGTCGCGCCAATGCTCTCAATGTACAAAGACGGACACCTAGATGATTTGTATGCAGGAAAAATTGAAGAACTTGTATATAAAGAAGGTTTTCTGTGGGTAGGGGGACTCAAGAAAGTTTTTAGAAGTTTGTCTACCAGTCTTTTGATTCCACACGATATTTTCTTTATATCCGACAAATCTTCATCTGCTTGGTTTCTAAAGTTATTAACAAAAAGTAATTTTTCAGAATTCACAACTACAGAAAATTCATTTAATGTTATACTAGCTGATAGTAAGAACATGCACGAGTTTTATAAGAGCGCGATGCACATCAAATACGATTCTCGTCTTACAATTCAATCAATTTTTATTAATAATATAATTAACAAATAGAATTTATGCCAAGGAATTCAATACATGACATAAAACCTTCTGCCAAACTTCGAAAGAGTCGTGGTTATGAGTCTCGAAGACTTGAACACGACGATTTTGAAGATGAGGAAGAAGATGTTCTTCCAAAGAGAAGAAGAAGAGAAAAAGAAGAATACGATAATCCGTACATGTACGAAAAAAGATCTGGTGGCGGAAAAGCTATTTGGTATGTTGCAATACTTTGCATTTTGGCTCTCGTTTTTGCGTTGTCATTTTTCTTTTCAAATGCAAAAGTTGTAATAACTCCACGAAAAGGAACACTCGACGTGAATCGACTTGTTGTCGCCAACAAAGATCCTTTGGGAAGCAAAGCTTTGGCTTTCGACGTCGTTACTCTTTCTGGCGAAGAATCTATTAGTGTTGAAAATACAGAAAAGAAATATGTTGAAAGAAAGGCGGAAGGAAAAGTTCGAATATTTAACAACCACAGCACTGCATCACAAAACCTCTTGATCGACACTCGTCTTGTAACAGACGATGGCAAAATCTACAAAACAGTAAAAGCGGTAACCGTTCCTGGGCAAAAAACAGTTGACGGTAAGAAAGTCGCTGGCTCTATCGACGTCGATATCTATGCAGACGTCGCTGGAGAAGAATACAACAAATCAGAAGCAGATTTTAAAATATTTGGATTTAAAGGTGGACCAAAATATGACACAATCTACGCAAAATCTGTAAGTGAAATTTCAGGAGGATTTAAAGGTGAGACTTTCGCACTTTCTTCTGAAGAAGAAAAAGAAAATTATGAAAATCTTGAAAAAAAATTAAAAGAAAGTCTTTTAGCGGAAGCTAGAGCTGAACTTCCAGAGGGTTTTATAATCTATGACGACGCCGTGATCCTCGAAAAAGAAAGTCCAGAAGCTGTTTCAGAAGATGGAAAGACAGAACTTGTTCAAAAGGCAGATCTTCACGCTTTTATTTTTAAAGAAGAAAATCTAACAAGAGAACTTGTGAAAGAAGCTGTGGGCGACTTCGACAAAAACAAGGTCATGATAAAAGATTTGGAAAATATTTCAGTATCTTTAATGTCTGCTGACGAAATCGATCCAGAAAGTGTTGACTCAATAAGTCTTTCTGTAAAAGGTAACACAGAAATAATTTGGGAAATCGACGAACAGGCGATCAAAACAGTTTTGCTTGGTATAAAAGAAAGAAGATTCCAAGCAGTGATATCTGAATTTAAGAGTATTGAAAAAGCCGAACTCTTTATAAAGCCAATCTGGAAAACAACAGTTCCAACAGATATTGAGAGAATAACCATTACAAACACGCTTTCAGTTAAATAATTTGACTGAAAGCGGTTATTCTGTTAAGATTCTATAACTCTTACAATGAATCAAAAACAAGAACAAAAATCAATCGGCACGGTTATAGAATCTTTGCCAAATACAATGTTTCGAGTTATTCTCGATGGCCAAGATGAACCGATGATTGCCTATTTATCAGGCAAAATGCGGAAGTTTAAGATTAAGGTTCTTATTGGAGATAAAGTCGAAGTTATTATCGATCCATACGGCGGAAAGGGAAGAATAGCACGTAGAATGTAAGATATTAAGCATAATACTTGCTTTTTTTTAGGTTATAAGTTAATATACCGAATTGTTACTAATAGGTTAACCGCCGTTAGTTTAGGTTCAAAAAAGGTTAAAATTTTCATGAAAATTAAGACTTCTATCAAGAAAAAAGATCTCGCACAAGGAGATCAAATCGTCAAAAGAAACGGACGAATATACAGAATTAACAAAAAAAATCCTCGCCGAAAAGCTCGACAAGGTTAATTTTATTTTATAAAGACTTTTATCTAAATTATGAGAATCTCAGGTATCACAATTCCAGACAACAAGCGAATCGAAATGGCTTTAACAGTTATTTACGGTATCGGTCGTTCACGTGCTCACAAAATTCTTGATGAAGCAAAAGTTGAATACGGAAAACTTCCTAAAGATTTAACTACAGACGAGGAAAACAATATTAGAAAGATTATAGAAGATAACTTCACAATAGAAGGAAACCTAAAGAGAACAGTATCTGCAAATGTAAAAAGATTGAAAGATATTGGATCTTATAAAGGTTCAAGACATTCACGAGGTCTTCCAGTCAGAGGTCAAAGAACAAAAACAAACTCAAGAACTGTTAGAGGAAACGTTAGAAAGACAATGGGATCAGGTAGAGTTATCGCAAGTAAGACATAATATATGGGAAAGAAAAGAATTATAAAAACTAAAGCAGGAGGTGTTAACAAAGAGCTAAAAAACAGAGCTCTTGCTAAGACTTCAAAAAGAAAGCTTGCAGAAGGTGTGCTTTTTGTTGAAGCAACATTTAATAACACAAAAGTTTCTTTCTCTGACAAAAAAGGTAATGTTGTTTTCTGGTCTTCTTCTGGAGCGCTTGGTTTCCGTGGAGCTAAAAAGGGAACTCCTTTTGCTGCGGCAAAAGTTGGTGACCTTATTGGTGAAAAAGCTGAAGCTATTGGTGTTAAAGAAGCAGATGTTGTTGTTAAAGGTGTTGGTACTGGACGTGAGTCTGCAATCAGAGCTTTCATGTCACGAGGTATTGAGCTTAATTCAATCAAAGATACGACCCCAATTCCTTTTAACGGACCAAAAGCTAAGAAACCAAGAAGAGTTTAAAATTTATTAATACCCAGTCATTATGATAATAGGACCAAAATACAAAATTTGTCGACGTCTAGGAAGTGGTGTGTTTGATCAATGTCAAACACAGAAATTTATGGTATCTGAAGGAAAGAAATCAAAGCTTTCTAAAAAAGGACCAAGAAAACAACTTTCTGAATACGGTCAACAATTAAACGAAAAGCAAAAAATTCGTTTTTCATACGGTATTACTGAAAAGCAACTTGAAAACTACGTAAACGAAGCAACAAGTTCAAAAGGATCTGTTGCGTCAGAAAAACTTTACGAACTTCTTGAGGTGCGACTTGATAACACAATATATCGATTGGGATTGGCTTCTACACGACGACTTGCTCGTCAAATGGCTTCTCATGGTCACTTTTTGGTAAACGGAAGTAAAACAAACGTTCCATCTTACAGATTAAAAATCGGCGACAAGATTGCTGTCCGAGAAGGAAGTAAATCATCAGTTCTTTTTCAAGATGTAGACAAGAAGCTTGAAAAATTCCAAGTTCCTGCATGGCTTTCTCTAAGTACTGCGAAGCTTGAAGCGGAAGTAAAAGGGAAACCAAAGAAAGAAGACGCATTTCTAGACTTTAACACTGTCCTTGAATTCTATAGTCGTTAATTAAATTTTGTTAACTTATTATTATTAGCTAAGTTATTTATGATTGATACAAATATCATCTTACCGTCAAAGCCTCGTCTTGTTAAAGAAGAGGGAAATAAAGGAATATATGAGATCGACAATCTATATCCAGGTTACGGTCATACGCTCGGTAATTCTTTAAGAAGAATTATTCTTTCATCGCTTCCAGGAGCGTCGATAACTTCTATCAAGATTTCTGGTGCAGACCACGAATTTGCAACAATGGATGGAGTTAAAGAAGATGTTATCAACATAATTTTGAACCTAAAGAAAATTAGATTCAAACTTCTAACAGACGAATCTCAAGTTGTTAGTTTGAAAGTAAAAGGACCAAAAGAAGTTTTTGCTTCTGATATCAAATCGACAGGTCAAGTTGAAGTTCTTACTCCAGATCAATACATCTGCGAAGTTACAGGAAAAAATGACCTTGAAATCGAAATGACAATCCAAAAAGGACTTGGTTATGTTTCAAAAGACGAAATCCAAAAAGAAAAAATGGAAATCGGACACATTGCACTTGATGCAATCTTCACACCAATCCGAAGAGTTGCATACGACGTAGAAAACATGCGTGTTGGTGACTCTACAAACTACAACAGACTTATCATCACTGTTGAGACAGACGGAACATATTCACCAAGAGAAGCTGTTGAGAAGTCTATAGAAACAATGATCGTTCAACTTCAAGCTATTCACGACTTCAAAGGTCTAGATGAGAAACCAGAAGCTATTATCGAAGCTGTTCAAAAAGAAGTTGAAGATGTTCAAGAAGAATCAAAAGAATCAGGTGAAGATGAAGAGAAAGAAATAATGAAAACTCGAATCGAAGACCTAAATCTTTCGACAAGAACACTAAATTCTCTAGTAAACGGCAAAATCAGAACAGTTGGAGGTATTGCTAGAAAAAGTGAATCAGATCTTCTAGAGCTTGAAGGAATGGGAGAGAAGGGAATCCAAGAAATTAAGAGGGCCTTGAGTAATTTTGGAATTCTGCTAAAGTAATCAAATAATTAATATAAAAATATGAGACACGGAAATCACAATAGAAAATTCGGTAGAAAAACAAAGGTAAGAAGCGCACTTCTTAAGTCTTTGGTGTTGTCTCTTATTGTCCACGGAAGAATCAGAACAACAGAAGCAAAAGCTAAAGAAATTCGCCCAATGGTTGAAAAGCTTATAACAAGAGCTTTGGCTGGCGATGTAAACGCAAAAAGAGTTATCATGTCACGACTTATAAACCGAGCACCTGAAACAAAAAAGCTTGTTGAAGAAATTGCTCCAAAGTTTAAAGGCGTAGCTGGAGGATATACAAGAATTATGAAGCTTCCTCCAAGAGCGGGTGATGCAGCGCCGATGGCATTGATTGAATTTGTTAAATAAGTATACTAATTAGACTTTTATGGAATATAAAATTGATGCAGAAAATAAAAAAATCGGAAGAATATCTAGTGAGATAGCTACTATCTTGATGGGTAAAAACACTCCTGATTTTGAAAAGCACAAAATAGCTGGAAATACAGTTGTTGTTTTTAATGCATCAAAACTTTCAATAGATCCTAAAAAACTTGAAGAAAAAGAATACGAAAGATATTCAGGTTATCCAGGAGGTCTAAAATTCGATACACTTTCAAAATTGATAGAAAAGAAAGGTTACGGAGAAGTTTTAAGAAACGCAGTACACGGAATGCTTCCAGCAAACAAATTACGAGCAAAACTAATGAAGAATCTAATAATTAACGAATAACATGGCAACAGCGAAAACAAAAGAAAAATATTTCGAAGCGGTAGGACGAAGAAAGACAGCAACAGCTCGTGTTCGTATTTCTGCTGCGTCAAAAACATCTTTTGTTATAAACGACAAAGAATTGAACGAATATTTCCCAGTGAACCTACGAAAGGTTGTTACTGATCCTTTTGATAATCAAGAAGCGCCAAAATCTTTCGCAGTTTCTGTGATGGTTACTGGTGGAGGGATTAACGGACAAGCAGATGCGATAAGACATGGTATCACAAAGGCATTGGTTAAATTCGATGAATCTCTACGAAGTCCAATGAAGAAACTTGGTTTCCTAAAAAGAGACCCAAGATCAAAAGAAAGAAGAAAAGCTGGTTTGGCTCAAGCTGCGAGAAAGAGAAAGCAGTGGAGTAAACGATAAAACTATTTTTACAAGAAACCTCGAAAGAGGTTTTTTGTTTTGTTATTTTAAATTTCTGCAAGCTTTTCTATTACTTTTTTTCATAAAAACTTTCTTTTCTTTTCCTTGAAGGAAGAAACAAAAGTTCAAGACGCAGAAAAATATATCTAAAATTTATTCAATTTTAGCTAAGAAAGTGATGAACTCGCCCGAAAAAGAAGTGTCTATACACTTCTTTTTCGAATAAACTAGCATCACTTTCTAGAGCAAATTAAATAAATTTCTTTACGATATATTTTAAGCGTCCGAAGTGGTCAATTGACGTATATTGACAAAATTATTGTATGTGATATAAAATCATAAAGAAACCAAATTAACTAAGCAAAATGGACCCAAAGCACATACATATAGTCTTGGTTGGTCACTGTAATAGTAATCCGCTACAGGAACTAATAGGAACGGTTGTATTGAGGAAAACGAAGAGAGTCAACTAGAGCCAAGGTTGATTTATCACTTTTCTCAAAGAGGAACCTGGAACAGCAAAAAAACCACTTAAGCCAGAGATTAAATGGAAGAGCAAGGTGAATACGGTCTACATTTCCCAGATTTTGCGAAGAATGGAGTAATGATTATACTAAACAAGAATGAAGATGTAAGTATATATTCATTACTGGTACCAATCCCTAAAGATACTGGGTCATCAGGACCCTTATCAAATGGGGGACCTGAACTCGTTGGGGTTCTAGATGAATTGTTCTTTACCTCATAGATAAAAATCCTATCGAGCAGAAGATTACGCCGATCCCACAATGGGGTCGGCGTTCTTGTTTTATATGTTAAAATTAAAAACATATGACTCAATCAGATGCTCTTAAAATCTTAAAAACTGGAGCCAATGTTTTTCTTACTGGTGCGCCGGGTGCTGGAAAAACATATGTTTTAAATCAATACATCGACTATCTTGAAGATCATGATATTGCCGTGGCGGTTACAGCTTCGACTGGTATTGCGGCAACTCACATTGGCGGCGTGACCATTCACTCGTGGTCGGGAATTGGCGCAAAACAAAATCTGACAGACTGGGATATCGACGAAATCGAAAGTAAAAAATATTTGTGGAATAGGTTTGATAAAACAAAAGTTCTGGTTATCGATGAAATTTCAATGCTCTCTGCAGGACTTCTCGATTCGGTCAACAAAGTTTGCAAAGCTTTCAAAAGAAACGAACTACCTTTTGGTGGACTTCAAATTGTTTTTGTTGGAGATTTTTTTCAGCTTCCGCCGGTTGTTTCTCGTGGCGAAGAAGTTAAGTTTGCTTTTGAATCAGTTTCTTGGAAAGAATTAAATCCTCTCATTTTATACATCACAGAACAACACCGCCAAGACGATGATTCACTTTTGTCTATTTTGGGTAGAATTCGCTCAGGTGACATTGAAGAAGAATTTGAAGAACTCCGCGACAGACTTGAGGTTGAATTTGAGGATGTTATCAAATCAACAAAACTCTACACTCACAACAAAGACGTGGATGAAATAAACAACAAAGAGCTTGAAAAAATCGACGGCGACGAAGAATACTTTGAAATGATTTCAAAAGGAAAAGCCAACCACGTGACCAGACTAAAGGAAAGTTGTCTTTCGCCAGAAAATTTGTGTCTTAAAGTTGGCGCTGTCGTTATGTGCACGAAAAATAATTTTGAAGCAGGATATGTCAACGGCACACTTGGTGAAGTTATTGATTTTAACGAAGAAGGTCATCCAATAATCATCACAAACAAAGGTAAAGAGATTACCATTGAACCGACTTCTTGGAATATCGAAGATGGTGATAAAGTTCTTGCGAGTATTTCTCAGATTCCGCTTCGGCTTGCTTGGGCGATCACGGTTCACAAAAGTCAGGGAATGTCGCTCGATGCCGCAGAGATAGATTTGGGAAAAGCATTTGAGTTTGGTCAGGGTTATGTGGCGCTTTCACGTGTTCGGAGTTTGGACGGCTTGAAGCTTCTCGGGTTTAACTCTCAAGCCTTGATGGTTCATCCAAAGATTCTTGATTTTGATAAAAAGTTAAGACAAAAGTCTGATCAAATAGAAAGTTATTTAAATAAAAAAACTGAAGAAGAATTAAAAAAGTCCCAAGATGATTTTATCGTTCGCGCGGAAGGTTCACTTCAAAAGATAGACAAAGAAGCGAAAAAGAAGGAGCAAGAAAAAACAAGCACGTTTGAAAAAACTCGCGCGCTTTTACTTGAAGGAAAAAATATCGACGAGGTCGCAGTAGATCGCGGACTAACAAAAGAAACTGTCGTTTCGCATATCGAGAGACTTGTAATGGAAGGGAAGATTCAAAAAGAAGAAGTTCTGCATCTTTGTCCGAAGTCAAAAAAGTTTAAAGATATTTTAAAAACTTTCCAAAAAGAATATGACAAAACCGGCGAACTCAATCTTTCTCCTATAAAAAACAAACTAAAAGACGCTTCGTATTTTGACATCCAGCTCGCCAGAGTGTTTTTGGAGAGATAAATTGTGTTAATATACTAAATATGGATTTAAGCTCTAAAAACATTGCATATATAGATGGACAAAATTTATATATGGGTACTTCAAAAAGTGACCCGCGTTGGAATGTTGATCCTGTTCGTTTTCGTATTTATCTTAAAGATAAATACGGAGTTGAAAAAGCATACTACTATTTAGGATATCTAATTGAAGAACAACAAGAATTATATGAACAGTTACAATCAGCTGGATTCATTGTTATGTTTAGAGAGCATAATTCTCTAATGCTGGGCAAAAAGAAAGGTAATGTCGATTCAGATATTATTTTCTCTATCATGAAAAGAATTTATAAGAAAGAAGATTTTAATAAAATTGTTTTAGTGTCTGGAGACGGAGACTATAAAACAATGGTTGATTTTTTAATAGAAGAAAATCGACTAAGAATGGTTTTGTTCCCAAACAAAAAATTCGCTTCATCCTTATATAAATCAATAGGGGGTCAATATTTTGACTCACTTGAGAGTCCAGATGTGAGAGCAAAAATTGAGTATAAAAATGAAAAGGGCCCCTTAGGTAATTAACCGTTCGGGTCCCTTTTCGTCTTAATATTCAAAATACTATCAAACAGTTAGATAAAAGTCAAGGTTATCCACATGTTTTTTTATCTTGAACGGAAAGCCCGTTTCGACGGGCTTTTTGTTTTGTTTGACATATATTTATAATGTGATATAATTCAAAACGACAAACTAGTACAAACCGCCAAGGAACGTTGGCTTAAAACCTTAAGGATGCAGAATACATTTAAGACCCAGTGGGGTTTGGTGATCATCTTTACGATCGCTGCCGGAGGATTTGCCCAGTTTGCAACTTTTGACATTCTCCTTGTGTTGTCTTACAAGGAGGAATTCGCACGAGCTTCTCCTAAAGCCAGCCTTTGCGTTTATTACGCAGTCGTATGTACAATTCTAGCCATTGTCTTCGCGATACCTCGCCAAAGGAGGTATAATTGTTAACAAAGGCAAAAGAGCTTGAAACATCTAGGTAGTCCGTATGCGACCAAGCGATACTCGACTGGTTCTTTGAGAAAGTTTCCGGTCTGTGTAAATGATCAAGTAAAGAGCGCCCCGTAAGGCGCTCTTCCTCTTTTATATTTATTTTTGACCCCTTAAAAACTTCCAACAAGTTCTCTTCAGAAATTGGGTCGATGTATTGCGTAACAAAAATTATCATCTCGTCGCCAAGGCTCATATCTTTTTTAATATTCATAAACAAATGTTCAAGCGGATACGGAGAAAACCAAACAGAATTTTTTAAACAAACAAACCCTGCCTTTTTCAAAATATAGCGAAGTGAGTTTCTTTCACTTTTCCTATCTTCAGGAAGGTCCAAAATCACAATTCGCCAAAATCCATCCCAATTTGTCGAGACTAAACTCGTCGGGGAAGAGAGCTTTATATTTCGAAGCTTGTTTCGGCCTTCTGGGGTTATCTTGTAAAAAGAGGATCTTTCTGTTTCTATTTCCTCTACCAAACCACCTTCTGTAAGGCCTTTTAACGTTCTAGAAACGGCATATTTCCCATTTTCGATACTTTCCACACCCTCAAAAAGAGCACCTTTTTCAGAGGCTTTTTTGCCGTTTAAAAACTGGAGGATTTTTTCTTGGATTTTGTTTACTTTTGCCATTGACAATATTTTATCAGGACTTATAATATTTTACAAGTATTTTGCGAGCGTAAAAAACTTGTCAAAAATACATTAAGTTTATATAATGTAATTATAAATTTAATAATCTTTAAAAAATATGAAAAAAGGTCAAAATAACAATCAAGACGAAGAGATTTTCTTCGAACCAGACGATGATTCTGAAGATGTCGAATTTGAACAAGCAGAAGAAATGAGCAAAGACAAAATCAAAAAGCTCCGGGAAGACTTGAAAGAATCTCAGAAAAAGGCAACAGAAAATATGGATGGTTGGCAACGTGCTCTGGCTGACTACGCAAACCTTCAAAAGACTTCGGCCGAACAAGTGAAAGATTTGAAAGGATATATTTTAGAAGGTTTTGTGGAAGAACTTTTGCCGACACTCGATGCATTTGAGATGGCTATGAAGAACAAAGAGACGTGGGAAGCAGTAAACGAAAATTGGCGCAAAGGAATGGAATATATTTTCGAACAGTTAAAAGGAGTTTTGAGAAACAACGGAGTGGAAGATGTGGGCATAGTGGGAGAAAAGTTTAATCCAGATACGCATCATGCGATGAAGAAATCGAAACAGATGACGAAAGCAAAGATGGAACTGTTTCGGATGTGGTAAAAAGGATACAAGGGATCGAAAGGTGTGATTCGTCCGGCGAAGGTTAGATTTATAAATTTAATTAATAATTTTATGAAAATTGATTGGTACCAAATTTCTACCGGTGAATCTAAAAAAGTATAAATGTGGTTATTGTGGAAGCCAGTTTCATCTGAAAAAAATTACACCTCTAGTTTTAATATTATTGGCGGTAGAAAACATAGTGGTGGAACAATCTATATTTGCCATCATTGCTACAAACCAACTTTTTTTGATTCAGAAAATAAACAAACACCCGGAGTTACATTTGGAGATAGTGTAAAAGATATAACTGATGAAGGAGTAAGTAAATTATACGAAGAATCACGTAAGTGTTATTCAAGTGGATCCTTTACTTCAGCGGTTCTCGCTTGTAGAAAATTATTAATGCATATCGCAGTATCAAGGGGGCAAAAACAGGGCTTAAGTTTATTGATTATGTTGAGATTTCTTTCTGATCAAAATTTTATACCACCAGGTTCAAAGAATGGGTTGACTATATTAGACAGAAGGGAAATGAAGCAACTCATGAAATTGTAATAATGAAAAAAGAAGAAGCTGAAGATCTTATTTCTTTTATACATATGCTTTTAAAAATAATTTATGAATTTCCCGCGAATGTATCAAGAAAAAATAAAAATTAGTTATTAAATTAATCTAAAAATATATGTCAAAAATAATTGGAATCGATTTAGGAACAACAAACAGTGCTGTTGCCATCATCGAAGGTGGTCAGCCAAAAATTATTGAAAACGCCGAGGGTATGCGAACCACTCCGTCTATTGTCGCGCTTGCGAAAAACGGAGACACGATGGTTGGTGTGACAGCAAAGCGTCAATCAATCACAAACCCGAAAAATACAATTTACCAAATCAAAAGATTTATTGGCCACAACTTCGACGAACCAGAAGTGCAAAAAGATATTGCGGCTGTGCCGTTTGAAACTCGAAAAGCTGCAAATGGCGGTATTGAAGTAAAATTCGGCGAGGAATGGAAGCGTCCAGAAGAAATTTCTGCGATGATTTTGCAAAAGATAAAAGCAGATGTCGAAGCGAAAATCGGCGCGAAAGTTACCGAAGCGGTGATCACAGTGCCAGCATATTTCAACGATGCACAAAGACAAGCAACAAAAGACGCGGGTAAAATCGCAGGTCTTGAGGTAAAAAGAATTATAAACGAACCGACAGCTGCGGCACTCGCATATGGATTTAATAAGAAAAAAGACGAGAAAGTTGTGGTTTTTGACTTCGGAGGTGGAACATACGACGTTTCAATTTTGGAAGTTTCTGAAGACACAATCGAAGTGAAATCAACAGACGGAGACGCGCACCTTGGAGGAAAAGATATTGATCAAAAAATAATGGAATGGCTTGCAGAAGGTTTCCAAAAAGAAAATGGTATTGATTTGCGAAAAGATCCTTTGGCAAAACAACGTCTCGACGACGCAGCAGAAAAAGCAAAAATCGAACTTTCAACTGCAGTGCAAACAGAAATAAATATTCCGTTTATCACAAGCGGAGAAGCCGGACCACTTCACTTGGTGGTGACAATGAAGCGTGCAGAGCTTGAAGAGCTGACTCGTGAATTTATCGACCGTGCAATGGAGATCACAAAACGCGCAATGGAGGCTTCACCGTTTAGTGTTTCTGAAATAAACGAAGTGATTTTGGTTGGTGGACAAACTCGTATGCCAGCTATCCAAGAAGCGGTAGAAAAATTCTTTAATAAGAAAGCAAACTTGTCTGTAAACCCAGACGAAGTGGTGGCTTTGGGTGCTGCGATCCAAGGAGGAGTTTTGCAAGGAGACGTGAAAGATGTTTTGCTTCTAGATGTGATCCCGCTATCTCTTGGTATCGAGACTTTGGGAGGTGTGGCGACAAAACTTATCGAAAAGAACACAACAATCCCAGCTTCAAAATCACAAACATTTTCTACCGCGGCCGACAATCAAACTTCAACAGAGATTCACATCGTTCAGGGTGAACGACCAATGGCAGGAGACAACAAGTCGCTCGGACGATTCGTGCTCAAGAAGGCATTCCACCGGCTCCGCGCAGTGTGCCACAAATAGAAGTTACGTTTGACATAGACGCAAACGGAATCTTGAATGTAAAAGCAAAAGACAAAACTTCTGGCAAGAAACAATCTATTCGCATCGAAGCTTCAAGTGGTCTTACTGACGAAGAGATTAAGAAAATGCAAAAAGATGCAGAATTAAATGCTGAAGCTGACAAACAAAAGAAAGATTTGGCTGATATTAAAAACACAGCAGAAATGACTCTTTTCACTGCAGAAAAAGCAATGAAGATTCTGAAGGAAAAGTTCCGGAAGATGTAAAGAAATCCTGTTGAAGAAAAAGTTTCAAAGCTAAAGTCTGTAAAAGAACTTCCAAGCACACCGACGGTGGCGCGGCTATAAAATCTGCGACAGAGAACTTGCGACACAGTAAGTTAAATGAAGCTATGGCGAAGGCAAACGCTGAAAATACAGAAGCGCCAAAAGAAGGCGAAGCGACTGAAGCAAAAGATGATAATATTAAGGACGCTGAAGTGTCAGACGACAAGAAGAATAAAAGAGAGCCCTCACGGAGAGCTCTCGGGGATCACTTTCAGACAAAGGGTCTTTTCCCCCAAAAATATGGCGCAATAATTGCGAGTATATAGCCAGGGAAAAAAGTAATGATCATGAACACGATGTTCAAACCCTGTATTAGTGTTCCTAATAAAATCAATAGGACACCAACTGAGGCAAATTTGTACCCACGCTTACTGAGTTTAATTCTTCGGACGCGATCAGTCATTTTCATCAACCTGAAAACAACAATGTAAGATTGGGTTAACATGAAGTAATGCAAAGAGAAGAGCGAGTGATGATATCATAATTTAATGTTTTTATAAAACAATATCCCAAATTAAATTAAATGTCAAAATACCATAAATAAAATTTTAGAGCTGGTTTCTGGTCTGGATGTTAAACATTCCAGTTTCATGAGCCTGTCGGAAAGAGCAAAGAAGTATCTGAGCTTCCGAGGTGTTACTTTCCTCTGGAGCAAAGCTATTTTGGTGCAAGGAAAGAAAACTTATAAGCAATATTTGTTTGTTTCTGTACAAAAAGATTGCATTGAAATGTTCAAGAATCAAATTGGAGAAAAGTTTTCTTTTGTTTCTGATGTTGAAAAGACTTTGATTGTGTTCCGGGTTCGGTCCCTCCGTTTGGTAGAGTGCTGGGTCTTCAAACTTGCACCGACGAAGATTTAGAAGATGTGTTAAACTTTAACATCGGTCTTCTAACGGAATCATTACAAATGAAAAAGAAGATTATTTAAAATTAGAAAATCCGATTATAGAGATTTTACGGAATAATAATGTCAAAAGACTATTACAAAACTTTAAGCAATAGAAAAATCTGGCTTCGAAAGACGAGATTAAAAAGGCGTTTAGAAAACTCGCGCATGAATACCATCCTGACAAAAAAACTGGCGACGAAGCGAAGTTCAAAGAAGTAAACGAAGCCTATCAGGTTCTCTCTGACGACCAAAAGCGCGCTCAGTACGACAGATTTGGCTCGGCTGGTCCGCAGTTTGGTGGACAAGGAGACCAAGGCTTTGGCGGATTTGATTTTTCTGGATTCTCTGGCTTTGGTGGTCAAGGTGGCGATTTTGAATTTGATTTGAACGACATCTTCTCGGCTTTTTCTGGTGGTGGCGGGTTCAATCCTTTTGGTCAAAGAGTGCGAAAGGGAAGAAACATCACAATAACAACGAATGTCACTTTCAAAGAATCTATTTTAGGATTTTCTCATAAATTTAAATTGCCGAGCGAGAGTGCGATGTATAGTCAGAAGAAAGAAATAGAAGTGAACTTTCCGCCAGGGATTGAAAACGGGCAGATGTTGAAAGTCCAAGGTTATGGAGAGTCGATAGAAGGCGGACAAGCTGGAGATTTGTTGATACAGGTTTCTGTCGAGCGACATCCGACACTTCGAAAAGAAGGTAACAATTTGATAACTGATTTGAAAATAAAAATAACAGACTCGCTTTTGGGCGCGACGTATGACGTGACGACCGTCGATGGAAAAGTCAGCGTGAAAATTCCAAAGGGAATCAAGAACGGACAAATGCTACGCGTGCGAGGTAAAGGCGTGTCAGCTGGAACTTTCCATAACGGAGATTTGATAATAGTTATTGATTTAGATATCCCAGAAAAACTTTCTAAAGATCAGAAAAAACTGGTGGAAGAAATGAAGAAGAGTGGGTTGTAGAGTGGGTGAAATTCTTTCGATGTATTGAAAGAATTAGAAAATTAAATTTAGGAAATAAAAAAGGAAGAGCGCCGGACCCTTGGTCCGGCGCTCTGTGTGTTACGTGGTTTCAACCTCTCATGACTCCACCTCCAGCTAACTCTAGTTCTTCTTCCTTCTTTTCTTTTCGCCTAGCTCTTGTCTTATCAATCCAGAACGCAATGAACCAGACTAAGGAAAGCAAAAGTAAGAAAAAACCGATGAGTATTTCGCCACCTCCCATGGTTCTCAATGCAAAAGCAGATGGTATTCCCAGAAAAAAGAAACTAATTCCAAAAACAACAGTCATGTCAGCTGTGTTTCTGATGTTTTTTGCAAATATTGCTATGCATATAGCTCCCAGGGTTGTCGAGGATAGCCACATCCATCCAGATTTGTGGGTAAGGTTTATTCCTAAAAGCAATATGACAGATAAGGAACACCCATAAAAGATGTTTCCGGTTTAATAGTGCTGTCAAGAGTGTTGCCACGAGGATGAATATAACCAAGACAATACAGGAGGCCATCTTCTAAATACTTAAGAAGGGTCTCGTTCTTGGCTACATCTACGAAACCGTTTTTGATCCTATAGGCTTTGATGGTCACAAGATGGCATGCGAAATTCGGTAGGTTCTCTGGTGTGAAATCAAAGAAACCACCACTTTTATGATTTTTTACCACTGTATGCCCAAGGTCCATAGACCTTACTTCCTCTGGTGTGAAAGTCACATCTTTCGGGCAAGGGATGGTGCGCTCTTCTGTCTTGGTGACCAAGAAGGACTTCCAGTTACCATCTTCTTGGAGCTCATATGTGTAATCCTTTTCTTGGTCGATGAAGAAGGGTTGTGAGCTCGCTACTTGTGAGATGGCGAGCAGCATGATCAGTTTCAAAGTTCTCATGTCGTGTCTGTGTTGGTTTAGAATTATATTGCCACAAAGAGCGGTTTTTGTAAATAAAATTCAAACGGGTCGCCAGCGACGCTGGCGACCCTTTTGAATAATAAATTTATCTTGCTAAATTTTAAAAATATCTACTCCATCGGCGACGTCTTTTATGTCGTAGCCAAGGTCTTGGATTTGTTTTCGTAGTTCGTCAGATTTTGTCCAATCTTTCATCGCTCTTGCTTGTGAACGTTCTCCAGATAAAGCTAAAACTTCTTTTGGGATTTTGTCTTTTTTCCAATCTTTCATTCCGAAAGAAAAAACTAAATCAAAATCTAAAAGCGTGGCTTTTTTGTCTGTGTTGGAAATATTCTCATCTTTTACAAGTCGCCAAAGTATAGCCAAAGCTTCACTTGTGCCTAAGTTTTCGTTCATTGCTTTTTCAAATTCTTCTCTGTATTTATGTGAGATTGATCCGATATTTTCTCCGAGCGTCATGTAGTGTGACTTTAGTTTTCTTAATGCGTTTTTAGAAGCGTCCAAACCTTCCCAAGTGAAGTTCACTATAGTTCTGTATCCAGCTTGCATAAGCCAATATCTGTATTCGATAGGCGAGAAGCCTTTTTCCTCTAAATCCTTTAATCTATAATCATTTTTTAAAGATTTGCTCATTTTCTTTCCGTCGATAAGAAGATGTTCATTGTGAAGCCAGTAGTTTACAAAATGTTCTCCAGACGCGCATTCTGATTGAGCTATTTCGTTTTCGTGATGAGGAAAAACCAAATCAACCCCTCCGGTGTGAATATCGAAATGATTACCGAGATATTTTGTCGACATTGCAGAACACTCAATATGCCAACCAGGTCGTCCGCGACCGATCGGAGT